>DATFIM010000163.1 GCA_035270125.1 Halanaerobiales bacterium
GATTTTAAATCCGAGGATTTAACAGATAAACTAGAATATCTAAAAGATGACTTACCAGTAATAATTGAAGAGCTAGAAGATCTGGATACTGATGGGTTACGTAATTTAGCAGATGAATTACAAAATGAACTTAATTCATTAATTGTTTTATTAGCATCAAGATTTGATAATAAGGTAGTGTTTGTGTGTTCAATTAGTGATGATTTAGTTGAAAAAGGTTATCATGCAGGAAAATTAATTTCACAAGTCGCCCAAATTACTGGTGGTGGCGGTGGTGGTCGTCCTGATATGGCCCAGGCTGGAGGTAGTAAAACTAAAAAACTTCCTGAAGCTCTGAAAGAAGCAAAAAATATTCTAAAAGAAATGAATTAAAAACAGGATTTTGGTCATTGATAAAGAATTTTAATAATAAGCTGTTTAAAATCAGGGATAATAAAAAGGAAGTGATTTTATGTCTAATGATAATGATAAAACTATGAAATTTAAAAGAGATATGGAAGATTTAAATGAAGCTGAGTATATTATTGAAAGAGTATACCTGGCTTTAAAAGAAAAGGGATATAACCCAGTAAATCAGATAGTAGGTTATCTTTTATCTGGAGATCCAGCATATATTACCAGTTATAAAGAAGCTAGAACTATGATTAGATCTATAGATAGAGATGAGATAATTGAAGAATTATTAACAAAATATATAGATAACTTTGAAAAAAATTATTAAAGGCAGGCGAATACCTGCCTCCTTTTTCTGATACAATTTTGATATTAATTAAAGAGGTGAATTATTTGCGTAAATTAGGTTTGGATTTTGGAGATAAAAGAATTGGAGTAGCTGTGAGTGACGCATTAGGGATTACTGCCCAGGGAAAAGGATATATTTCTAGAACTGATTTGAAAAAAGATTTGGAAATAATAAAAGATTATATAAAAAAATATTCTATAGATGAAATAGTTGTTGGAATGCCAAAAAATATGGATGGTAGTCATGGACCACGTGCTAAAAAAACACAGGAATTTGTAAATTTTTTAAAAAACAATTTAGAAATACCAATAAAAACCTGGGATGAAAGACTTTCTTCTAAAGAAGCAGAAAGAGTTCTAATTAAAGCAGATATGAGTAGAAAAAAAAGAAAAGAAGTTATAGATAAAATGGCAGCATCATTAATTTTGGATAGTTATTTAAAAGCAAATAATAGGAGGAAAAACGATGAGTAAAAAAAACGAAGGAAATTTTTGGATTGATGAAGAAAATGAAGAGTTAGTTTTGGAAGATGAAAGTGGTGAAGAGAGATTTTATATTGATGAGGAATTTAATTATGAAGGTACTACCTATTTAATTTTAATTCCTGCAGAAGAAGGAGAGGAAGAAGAGGAAGCACTTTTACTCAAATTAATTAAACAAGATGGAGAAGAAATGCTTTCTTTAATTGAAGATGATGAAGAATTTGAAAAAGTAAAAAATTATTATATGCAAAGATAGATTAAAATCAGAAAATTATTTTCAATATTTCCTTCCCAAAGTATTAATTGGGGAGGTTTTTATTATATTGCATGAAAGTATACCTTCTGATATAATTGAGAAAACAAGGAATTATTTTATGAAGGAGCTGTATTATGAAAAAATCAGCTATTATACTTTTTATATTAATAATATTAATTACTTTCTCTGTTCGTTTTATTACTTTTTTGCAGCCTGTAGAAAGGAACACTGATGATGTTTATTCTGTGAATATTGATTATGGAAGTACAAGTAAAAAAGTAGCTAATGTATTAGAAGATAATAATATTATTAGGTCATCTTTTGCTTTTAATGTGGTAATAAATATCTTAGGTTATGATAATCAACTAAGAGCTGGATATTATGAAATTAGTCCTGAAAATAATATTTTTGAAGTTATAGATATAATTAGAAAAGGTAGAGTGGCAACATTTAAAGTTAGTATTCCTGAAGGTAGTACTTTAAAAGAAATCATTTCTCGTTTTGAAGAAAAAACTTTATATAGTAAAGAAGATTATTTAAATATAGCTCAAAATATAGATTTCAATAAAGAATATTTATCTAATAATTCTGATGCTATAAAATATAAGTTAGAAGGTTTTTTATATCCGGATACATATAAGATTCAGAAAAATTATAAACCTACTCAAATATATAAATTAATGGTAAATGAATTTGAAAACAGATGGTTTTTAAGATTAAAAAATAAAACAGCTAATAGTAATTACTCTATTTTAGAATTAGTGACCATAGCTTCTATAGTTGAAAAAGAAGCTAAATTAAAAGAAGAAAAACCTATTATTGCCGGGATTATTTATAATAGATTAGAGAAAAATATGAAATTACAAATAGATGCTACGATTCAGTACGCATTACCTAAGCGAAAAGAAAGGTTATTATATAGTGATTTAAAAATTGAATCAAAATATAATACTTATTTGTATCAAGGTCTTCCACCAGGTCCTATTTCTAATCCTGGAGATGCTTCATTAAATGCAGTTTTGAATCCCCAAAAAACAGAATATCTATTTTACTTTGCTCGGGAAGATGGAAGTCATGAATTTTCTAAAACATATCAGGAACATCTTGAAAAACAAAATGAACTAAATTAAAGATTTTAAGGAGGAAGATTTAATGAATAAACCAGAATTGTTAGCACCTGCCGGAAATTTAGAAAAATTAAAAATTGCAATAGATTATGGAGCTGATGCTGTTTATTGTGGTGGACATAACTATGGTTTGAGATCTGGTGCAGATAATTTTACATTAGAAGAACTTAAAGAAGCTAAAAATTATGCTCATAAAAATAATAGCAATATTTATATAACTGTAAATATGATGCCCCATAATAGGGAATTAAATAATTTACCAGAATATTTACATGAATTAGATGAATTAGGGGTGGATTCGTTAATTGTATCTGACCCTGGTGTTATTCAAATAATAAAAGATGAAAACATAAATACTCCTATTCATTTGAGTACTCAGGCTAATACTGTTAATTGGGCAAGCGCTAATTTTTGGTATAATCAGGGAATAGAAAGAGTGATTCTTGCTCGTGAATTAAGTAAAGAAGAAATAAAGGAATTCGCTCATAATAGTAATATTGAAAGAGAGATGTTTATTCATGGTTCTATGTGTATTTCCTATTCTGGTAGATGTTTATTGAGTAATTATATGGTAGGAAGAGATGCAAATAGAGGGGAATGTGCTCATTCCTGTAGATGGAAATATCATTTAGTTGAAGAAAAAAGACCAGGTGAGTATTATCCTATTTATGAAGATGAAAATGGTGCTTATATTATGAATTCAAAAGATCTATGTTTGCTTGAATATATACCAGAAATTATGGATTTAAATTTAACTTCATTAAAAATAGAAGGTAGAATGAAAAGTATTCATTATGTAGCAACAGTTGTTGGAGTTTATAGAAGAGCTATAGATAATTTCTTTGCTGACCCCAAAAATTATAAAATGAAAGATGAGTGGTTAAAAGAGCTAAAAAAGGTAAGTAATCGAGGATATACCACTGGATTTTTCCATTCAAAACCTGATGGAAAAGACCATAATTATGAAAGTTCTGCTTATAGAAGAAAATATGATTTTATGGGAGTAGTGAAAGATTATGATCGCAAAAATAAATTAGCGGTTGTAGAAGTTAGGAATAAGTTTTTTGAGGGAGATATTATAGAATTTTTTGGTCCAGATAGAAAAGCATTTAATGAAAAAGTAAATTATATAATAAATAGTGAAGGTGAAAAAGTAGAAAATGCTCCTCATCCTAAAGAATTAATAAAGATACCAGTTGATAAAAAAGTTGAAAAAGGCTATATTGTTCGTAGAAAAAAAGAAGGTGAAAAAATTGAGTAAAAATAAAAATCAGTCTGAAGAAAAAGATACTCATCAAATAATAATCAAAATTCCTCAAGAAGAAATAGTATATGTAGATATGATATTTAAAGCTTATGGTGGTTTAGCTATGTTAACAATGAGTCATGAAGAAGAGGGAGTAATATTTTTAGATGTTACTGAAGGTACCCATGATATTGTTATGGAAATTGTAGAAGGATTAAGAGAAGAATTTCCTGTAGAAATAATTAAAGATTAAATAATAACATTAGAATTAAATAGTAATATAGTCTCAATTTGACATTAATTCATTATTTGGTTATTATATATTTAAACAATTGACCTCGGCAGATAAAGGAGGTATATTATGAGATTTAAAAAAGTTAAAGTTACTTTAACTTTGATAATGTTATTATTTATGTTTTTACTTATAAATAATGAAACAAAAGCAGAGGGATATAATTTAGAGTTAGGTTCTAGAATTTTAGAATATGGCTCTGAAGGGGCAGATGTTGCTTTATTACAAAAAATATTAAAAGACCTTAAATATTATAATGGTGATATAGATGGTATTTATGGAAAAGGTACTTTTTTGGCAGTGAAAAACTTTCAGCAGACCAATGGTTTAAGTGTTGATGGTATAGTTGGGCCAAAAACAATAAAGCATTTTAAAGAAAATTCACTATCTAATAGTATGCATGTAGATAGAGAAGAAGCTATTATTTTGGCCAGAGTAATAAATGGAGAAGCCCGGGGAGAAACTTTTGAAGGAAAAGTAGCTGTTGGTGCTGTGATTTTAAATAGAGTAGAAAATGATGAATTTCCAGATACAATAAGAGAAGTTATTTTACAACAGGGTCAATTTAGTTCTCTTTTGGATGGGCAGGCAAATTCTTATCCAGTAGAAAGTTCAATAGCAGCTGCTAAGGCGGCTTTAATTGGGTATGATCCAAGTATGGATTCTTTATATTTTTATAATCCAGAAGTTGCAACTAATTTAGATTGGATACGTAAAAGACCGGTAACTTTAATAATAGGTAATCATGTTTTTGCAAAATAAAAAATTAATAAAAAATGTCTAACTCACTATCGGTTTGAAATGATAGTGGGTTTTATTTTTTAAAAATAGATTAAAGTAGTAGACTTTATTTGTAGAATAAAGAAAATTATATTATAATATAAGTCAAAGAGGTGTTTAATAGTGAGTGATTTATATGAAAAGTTCAGAAACATATTGAGTTCAAATAATTATAAATTAACTTCTCAAAGAGAAGATATATTAAAAGTTTTAATTGAAAATCAAAATCAGCATTTTAGAGCAGATACATTATTGAAAAAAGTAAAGGAAAAAAATCCTGATATTGGTTTGGCCACTATTTATCGAAATCTTGAATTGTTTTGTGAATTAGATATTACTAATGAATTAGATTTTGATAGTTCGTATAAATATTATGAATTAAATTTGGATGAAAACCATCATCATCATTTAGTATGTGTTAATTGTGACAAAATTATAGAGTTTAATGATGAGGTTTTAGAAAAATTCGAAAAAAAAGTCGAGGAAAAATATGATTTTGAAATAGTTAATCATCAAATAAAATTTTATGGGATTTGTAAAGATTGTTCCAAAAAGGAAAAATAATATTTATTATAATTTTTTGAAAAGGGGATAATAATATGGTAGAACCACAACAAAAACAATGTTTAAAAGATATGTCAGTTTTTTCAAAACTTAATGGAGAAGAGTTAGAGTTAATATGTCGAGGAAGTTATGATAAAACTTATCAAAAAGGTGAAATTATTTTTTTTGAAAATGATAGTTTTAAAAAACTATATTTATTGGTTTCTGGAAGAGTAAAATTATCAATGCTTTCTCCAGATGGAAAAGAGAAAGTTATTACTATTTTACAATCTGGTGATATTCTTGGTGAAATTTCTTTATTTGATGAAGATCCTCATCCTTTAACAGCAGAAGTTATGGAAGAAGCAAAATTAATGATTTTACCATGGAATGATCTTGAAAAAATAATTATTGAGAGACCCAGATTAGCTTTAAAAATAATTGAAGCAATGTCTAAGAAAACCAGGCTTTTAACCAGTCAGATTAGGGATTTAGTATTTCAGGATGCTGCTGGCAGATTGGCCAGTTTATTAGTTCGTTTTGGAGAAGATTTTGGAATAGATATTGAAGATGGAAGAAAAATTGATATTGTTCTTACCCATCAAGAAATTGCAAATTTATTAGGAACTTCTAGAGTTACAGTAACAAAAATGATTAATAAGTTTATTGATGAAGGATTATTAAAAATAGAAAAAAGGAAGATGATTCTTCTGGATGAAGAAAAATTGGGAGAACGTTTACATACTATAATTTAAATAGCTGTTTAATTAACTAAGGAAAAATAAATAATGACTAAAAAATACTACCATGAAATATTTTATGGTAGTATTTTTTTATTTAAAATAGAAAAATATAGAAAAAAAGAAGGAAAATGTAAATCAATCGCGAAATAGAATAAATAAGAAAATAATGGAAAAAATGACCAAGGAGGTGAATAAATGAATAACTTATTAGAAAATAAATTAATTGAAGAAAGTTATCTAAGTCAAAGTGAATTGGATGAAATTAAAGAACTAATGGATTTGAAAGATTATAATGAACTAACTTTTGAAGAAATATTGGTTAAAGAAAATTATTTAAAAGAAAATGAATTAATAGAAATTTTACATCTTATATATCATATTCCAATAATAAATTTAGAAGATTTTAAAATAAATTATAAATTATTAAAAATATTTAGCGAAGAGTTCTTAAGAAAAAACATAATAATTCCTCTTCGTATTGATGATAATAATATAGAAATAGCTATGACAGATCCAACAGAAATAGTATTAATAGATGATATTGAAAAAATGACTGGTTTGAAAGTAAAATTATTTTTGTCTACTTCAAAAAAAATATTAAAAGTAATTAATCAACTTTATGATAAAAACTATGATTATAAAGAAAAAATATTTTCAGAAATTAATGAAAATACGAAATTAATTCGAGAAACTGATGAAATGAATGAAATGGTCCAGAAAGCTCCAATAGTAAAATTGGCAAATATGATATTGAGAGAAGCAGTTATTAATAAGGCAAGTGATATACATATTGAACCCGAGGAAAATAAAGTGAGAATAAGATTTAGAATAGATGGTATTTTAACTACAAAAATGGTTTTGCCCTATCAAAGTATCAATTCTTTAATTTCTAGAATTAAGATTATTTCAGATCTTGATATTACTGAAAATAGATTGCCTCAGGATGGCAGAATTGAAAAAGAAATAGATGGGGAAAAAATTGATATGCGGGTTTCAACAATCCCTACTATTTATGGTGAAAAGGCAGTAATTAGACTATTAAAAAAAGAAAATTCATTAATTAATATTAACAAAATAGGTTTTAGTAAAAACAATTTAAATAAATTTAATAAATTAATTAAAAAACAAAAAGGCGTAATATTATTGACCGGTCCTACTGGTAGTGGGAAATCTACTACTTTATTTTCCGCTTTAAATAAATTAAAAGATGATAGTAAAAATATAATTACAATTGAAGATCCAGTTGAATATAGAATTCCAGGTATAAATCAAATTCAATTAAATAAAAAAATAAATTTTGATTTTCCTAATGCATTAAAATCAATATTAAGACAGGATCCAGATATAATTATGGTTGGAGAAATTAGAGATAAAAACACAGCTTCTATTGCTATTAGAGCTGCTCTCACAGGTCATTTAGTATTAACAACACTTCACACAAATGATGCAGTTAGTTCAATTATTAGATTAATAGATATGGGAATCCCTTCATATCTTGTAGCAGCAGCAGTTAAGGGAGTTGTGGCACAGAGACTGGTAAGAAGAATTTGTGATAATTGCAAACAAAAATATTTATTATCTGAAAAAGATAAAAGAATGTATAGTTATTTAAATGAAATTAAAAAAATATATAAAGGTAAAAAGTGTGAGAAATGTCATAAAACAGGATATAGTGGTAGAATTGCTATCCATGAAATATTAGTAATTGACAATCAAATCCAAAAAATGATTGGAAATAATATTAATGAAAGAAAAATACGCGAATATTTGGAAAGTGAAAATATGAAATTTTTAATTGAAGATGGTTTTGAAAAGGTTAAGAAAGGTATTACAACTATAGAGGAAATTATTAGAGTTTTAGAATTAAAATAAAAAAAAGAGGGGGATAATTGATTATGGCTCCATATTTTAAATATACTGCTAAAAATAGTAAAGGTGATGAAATTAAAAAAATAGTTAAATCAGATAATCCTATAGCTATTGCTAAAAAAGCAAAAAACAAAGGTTATCATATAATTGAAATAAAAAAAACAAAAGGTATGACAATTAATAAAAAAAAGAAAAATTATTTATTAATAAAACAAAAAAAGGTTGATAAAGCTGATTTGTTTCTTTTTACAGAACAATTTGCTGTTATGACCGGTAGTGGACTTTCGATTGTAGAATCACTATTAATTTTAGAAGATCAAATAAAAAATAAAATGTTTAAAAAAAGCATTAAAAAAATTGTAGAAAATATTGAAAAAGGAAGTTCATTGTCAGAAGCTATTAAAGTGGAGAAAAATGTTTTCCCGTATTTTTATCAACAAATGGTAAAAATAGGAGAAATGGCCGGTGTGCTACCTAAAATTTTGAAAGATTTAAGTTTATATTATAAATGGCAAATAGAAATCAGAAAAAAAGTTCTAAGTTCATTATATTATCCCATGTTATTATTAGCAGCAACATTTTTAACAATTATTCTTCTATTAACATATGTAATTCCTTCATTTGAAGAAATTTTTCAATCTTTTAACACAAGATTGCCCTATCCAACTAGAGTCATTTTATTTATAAGTAAAAATTTAAATAATTATTTTTTATACATTATTTTATTTATATTTTTATTAGTAGTTTTAATTAAAATATATTTTAGAACTGAGAAGGGTTCTTACACAAAAGATAAATTAATTTTAAAACTACCATTTATAGCAAAATTAAAAAAATATATTTTACTATGGAGATTTTCCAATATGTTAAATCTGCTTATTAAAAATGGTATTTCTCTATTAGATTCATTAATTATTATAGAAAAAATAACCAAAAATAAAATAATGAAAGGAATGATACATAAAATACAGATAAATATACGAGAAGGACAGGATTTATCAACTGCTCTCTCTGAATCAGGTTTTTTTCCGAAAATAATGATAAAAATGATTAACACCGGTGAGAAAACAGGAAAATTAGAAAAAATGTTAAAAGAATTAGCAAAATTCTTTCATAAAAAATTAAATGAAAAAGTTAAAAAAACAGTTACTATTTTAGAACCTATTTTAGTGATTTTTATGGCAGCAATAATTGCTTTTATTGCTATTTCAGTATTGCTTCCCATGTTTAATATGTATTCTTTAATTTAGAACAGGAGGTAATTTGATGAATAATTTACAAAAAGAAAGAGGATTTACTTTAATTGAATTAATAGTAGTTATTGCTGTAATAGGAATATTAGCCAGTATTGCTGTTCCTAGATATACTAATGTAAAAGATAAAGCTGATTTAACTGTTATAAAAATGGATTTAAAAAACATTCAGACTCTTGTTGAAATTTATGCTCTGGAAAACGAAAATCAATATCCTTCACAAACAGAATTTGAAAACCTGGATTTTGTAAAACAAAATTATATTTACTTAACAAATGTTGATGAATATTTAGTATATTATGAGAAAACTATAAATAATAATTTTTATTATATAAAAAATGGTGATAATAATATAAAAAATTCAGAAACAATCCCTGAAATTTAAAATTTATAAATAAAGGAGAATAAATATGGTATTTAACTATGAAAATGGTTATACCCTAATTGAAGTTATAATAGTAACTGTGATTATTTCAATGGTAGCAACTTTTTTTAGCCTGAAAATTTCAGATGTTTATGATCTAACATTGGAAGCAACTATTGATAATATTGTTTATGATTTGAGATGGGCCAGAATCCAGGCAATTTTAAATAATGAAAATTATTATCTCAGGGTTTATCGTAAAGATGATATTTATAAAAAAGACGATGATTATAGAAGTGATTATATTATTTATGTCAAAGATGAAAATGAAAATATTATAGTTAAAAAAGAAGGTGTATTTTCTTCAAAATATATATTATATAAAAATCTTACACCTGTGAAAATTGAAGATGATTATTATGATAAAATTACTTTCACTTCATTTGGTACTGCAAACCTGGGAACAATTGGTTTAAAATCTGGTAATGGAAAATTAATAAAAATAACAGTAAATCATTTTGGGAGGATTAGAATAGAATATGACTAATAGAGGTTTTACATTAATAGAAATTTTGATCTCATTACTGATTATAGCTGCATTAATTTTGGCTGTGAACAAAGTAGTTTATACAGTTAAAAAAATAAATATTAGAGCTGAAAATAATTATCAGGCCAGTGTTTATGCTCAAAATATAATTGAATATTTAAAAAGTGAAAAAACAAATTTAAATGAAGGTGATTTCAAACTTGAAGAAATTATTAATGATAATATAAAAGACTTTTTGCAAAAAAATACAGAAAATAGAAAGTTTGAAAATTCTTTAATAAAAATAAATAAAATTTATGAAGACCTTGAGTTAGGTATTAAATTATTTGAAGTAAAAATGATAATAGCCTGGAAAGGGGTTGATGATGTTCAAAATTATAAAATTGGCACCTATATTTATCAAAAGTAAAATTAAAAAAATATATTTTAAAAAAGAAGGTTTTACCTTATTAGAAGTAATTTTGGTAATAATTATTATTGAATTATTAATGTTTAGTAGTATGACCTTTATTAGTTCATTTATAAATTTTTATTCCGATCAGGATTCAAATATATTTAGTACTACAGAAGAAAAAATTGGTGTTTTAATATTAAGTAATGATTTATTTTCAGCAAAAAATATGGTTGTAAAAGATAATGAAATATTATTTGACAGTTATTATAAAGGAAAGGAAAAAAGTTTGATTTATAGAGTTTATGACTCATCTTATGGTACTGCTTTAGGTAAAATTACTAAAGAAAATATAGAAGCTGTTATAAATAATGTAAAAACAATAAATTTTACTAAAGAGGAAGATCTTCTTTTAGTTGATTTAGAATTTATTGATCCCAATCAAAATATAAGACATGTTAAAAGGGTTTATTATTTAAGAATTAAATAGATTCATAAGTGAGGAGATAAAATGTTCAAAGAGAATGAAGGATTTACCTTATATCTTATTTTAATATCAATTATTGCTGCTAGTATTTTTGTTTTAACTTTATATAACGGGGCTTATGTCAATGTGAAATTATCTAAAAATTTAACATATCAAAATAAGGCATTTTATGCAGCAGAAGCAGCAATAGACTATTCTAAAATAATATTGATAGATAATAATGGGATACCTTTAGAAAATAAGAGTGGTGAGTTATATGTAAATGGAGAAATATATGAAAAAAGAAATATATATGGTAATAGCAGTTTTCAATTAAAATTTTATTTATTAGAAGGAGAAACAGATTACTATAAAGTTGATATTCAGGGAAAACATAATAAAAATGTATGTAAAATTAGTGTCCAATATAATGAGCAATTTGAATTAATTAATTGTAAAAAAATTTAAGGAAGGAGTAGTAATATGTTATTTAAAAAAGGGAATTTAATTTATGGTTTAGATATTGGTAATTATTCCATTAAATTAGTTACTATTTTATCTAAGAATAAAAATTTAGAATTACTAAAAGCAAAATATTACCAATTAGAAGAAAGTGTTTTTAATGAAGGAATATTGGAAAAAAAAGATATACTGAGAAAAAAAATAGACAGATATTTTGAAGAAGAAAATAATATAAGAGGTAAATTAAGTTGTTCAGTAGCTAATGAATTTGTGGTGATAAAAAATATTAATTTACCTTATATGGAAAGAAATGCAGTTATTGAAACCTTGAAATGGGAATTTGAAGATCATTTGCCTTTTTCCAGTCAGGAATCAGTTATTGATTATATGATAAGAGATAAAAACAAAGATGAAATGGAAATAACGGCAGTATTAGCTCCTTTGAAAATAATAGAAAGCTATGAACAATCTCTCGATTTATATAATTTAAGAACTTTAAATATTGAAGCTGCCGCACTTTTGAGTATATTAAAATTCAAAAATATAAAAACCACAAATTTGATTATTGATATAGGTTTTTTTAATACAAAGCTTATAGTAGGTAATAGCAAAAATATTTTTTTTACTAGAAATTTAAAATTTGGTGCTAATGAATTAAATGGTTTAGAAAATTTTAATTCAGAAATTGATAAAGAACTATATATAGAAGAATTAAAACAGGAAGTTAAAAGGGCATTTAGATTTTATAATAGAAATAATTCCAATCAAAAAATTGAAAATATTTATTTAACAGGTGGAGGAGCATATATAAAAAGAATTGGAGATAATATAAAAAATAATGATATACTATCTCCTAAAATATTAAAACCATTTGATACAATTAACATAGATGAAAATAGGATAAAAAATAATTATAATTCCAGTTTAGATTTTACAGAATATTCAATTGCTTTTGGATTATGTTTGAGTGAGGTCTATGATTATGAAAATTGATTTAAAAACTAAAAACAAAAATCTTAATTTAGAATATAAAAAAATTCTTTTATATATTTTATTTTTTAGTTTTATATTTTCTTTATTTTTTAATAGTTATTTAAAAGCAAATGAATTTTTTAATTTAAAAAAAGAATATGAAAAATTAATGGATATCTCTAATACATATAGTAATTATCAAAATAAATATAAGAAAAAACAAGAAGAAATTTTAAGCCAAAAAAATAATCAAGTAAATTGGGGAATGATTTTTTTTAA
Source organism: Halanaerobiales bacterium (assembly GCA_035270125.1). NCBI lineage: Bacteria > Bacillati > Bacillota > Clostridia > Halanaerobiales > Halanaerobiales bacterium. The sequence goes on from DATFIM010000163.1 coordinate 12,815, forward strand.
TATATATTCTAAAGTACCAGAAAATATATTTATTACTAAAATCAAATACAGTAATGCTGAACTTTCTATAATTGGAACTACAAACATAAAAAATAATATTTTTATATTTAGTGAAGAATTAAAAAAATTAGATTTTTGTACTGAGGTCTTTGTAGATGATATTCAAAATGGTAGTAAAATATTATATACAATAAATATTTTATTATCCAATTAGAGAGGAGATTTATATGTTTGATAAGAAAAATAATTTACACATAAAAATCTTAGGAATTATCTTTATAGTTTTGCTTTTCTTTTATATTAATAGACAGCTAAATGTAAAAATTAATTCTTATGAAAATTTAATATTAAAAAAGCAAAACGAAATAAAAGTTGAAAATAAATATAAGCAAAAATATATTCATTTAGAAGAAAAATATGATTTTAAAATTTTCAAAAAAGATGAAATAATTGAGAATTTAAACTTAATTATAGATAAAAATAATATAAAACTAGTTAATATGAAAACAAGGGAAAAAGAAGATAAATTTTTAGTTAGTCTTAAAATATCAGTAAAATTTGATAATTTAAATTTATTTTTAGATAATATATCTCAAGAAAAAAATTTTTATAATTTAAAAACTATTATGATTCAAAAAGATATGAATTATGAAGATAATTTATTGGTTGAAATAGAGATTTTATTTAATTTATCAGTTTTTATTGATAATAATTCTAATAATTTCTTATCAAAAAAAATATATAGTAACCTAAAGAATCCTTATAAATCAAAAATTAGCAATTCTGATTATGTTTTGAATTATAATAATAAAGAAATAGAAATATCTTTACCAATGAGACTAACTGGAATAATAATAGGTAAAAAAAACAAATTGGCTATAATTGAAATAAATAATGAAATTAAATCTATAAAAGAGGGTTTCAAAAAATTTGGAGTTGAAGTTATGGACATCAATATAGATAATATTATAGTTAAATATAAAGATTTATTTTTAAAAATTAATTTAGGAGGTAATAAAGGTGTATTACAATAAAAAAATTAATTTTATTTTTGTTATGTTAGTATTGACAATTTTATTATCAGGAACAGGCTATACTAGTGATGAAAAAATAAATCTGAACTTTAAAGCGGTAGATTTAAGAGATGCTTTGAGAACAATTGCAGAATATGCTGAAGTAAATCTAATTGCTGATGAATCTGTGCAGGGTAAAATTACAATTAATTTGAAAGATTTAAGTTTCAAAAATGCTTTAAAATTAATTTCTGAAAGTAGTGGGCTTGGTTGGGAATATAAAAATAATACTTTTTTTGTGGCAAAAGAAAGTAGAATTCATGATTTGTTTTCTGTATTTACTCTAAAAAAGATAGAAATAAAAAATAGAGATGTAAAAGAAGTAAAATTGATTTTAAAAGAAATATATCCTGAATTGCAAATTTCTGCAGATCTAAAAAATAACAATCTCTTTTTGAGAGGGGAAATAAAAAAGTTAAAAGAAATAGAAGAACTTATTTTGTTAATTGATCAAAAATTACCTGTTATTAATGAAATAAAAGATTTTGAATTTATTGAAGTAAATAATAATAATAATCTAGAAGAAATATTAAAAACCATAAAACTATTATATCCAGATGTAAATTCAATAATATTAAAAGAAAATAATAAAATTTTAATTTATGGAAATTCAGAGAAAAATAAAGAAATAAAAAATATTATAAAAAATAATTTTCAAAATAAAATTAATCAAAATAAATATAAACATTCTTTAATTATAGATAAGTTACTTTTTGAACAGCTAAAAAAAATAATAAATAAGTTTGAAAATGGAGTTGATTATTTTTATGAAAACAAAAGCGGGATTCTTTATTTAGAAGGGAAAAAGGGTGATATTGAATTTTTATTAGCTTTATTGAAAAAAATAAAAGAAAATAGAAAACCAATATATATAACAAAAAATAAAAATTTAGAATATATTGATATTAAATCAGTAGAAAATTTAAAAAAGAAAATATTTCCTGAAATAAAATTATATAGTAATTTTAAAAGATCATTGATAACAATAAAAGGAGAAAAAAATAAAATTAGAGAGTTTATAAATATATTAGAAGAAATAGATAAACCTAGAATACAGGTTATGATTGAAGCTCAAATACTGGAAGTTTCTTTTCGTGAGTTAAAAGAATTGGGTGTAAATCCTGGTGATTTAAGTAGAATAAAGATATTAGATAAAAAAGAATTAGATATTGATATAGAATTAGCTGAAATGTTTAAATTATTAAAGGAAAATGGGAGTGCTAAGGTACTTGCTTCTCCGACTCTTATGACAGTTGAAGGAGAAAAAGCTGAATTATTGATAGGTGATAAGATACCAATGAAAATAGATAAAGATGATCATGAAGAAATTAAATATATTGAAGCTGGTATTAAACTTCAATTTTTACCTTTAGTAACAACAAATAATGAAATTTTATTAGAAGTAAATCCTAGAGTAAGTAGTTTAGGAGAAAGTATATCAGGCTCTTTACCTTCTATTAATACAAGAGAAGTAAGTACTAATGTAAGATTGAAAAATCGCGAAACCTTTATTATTGCTGGCTTAATACAGGAAGATATTATTAAATCAAAAATTAAAGTTCCAGTTTTAGGTGATATACCTGTATTGGGTAATATTTTCAAAAGCTATGAAAAAAGCACTAGACAAAATGAAGTTATAATTATGTTGAAGCCATATATTATAGAAAATACTCATATTAAAAAAGATAATTATCCTCAAAAGGAAGGAAAATTCAGGATTAGTATAGAAGAGTATAATGTATGGAAAGAGAAAATGGAAAATTTAAAATTTTAAATAAGGGGTAGTGATTATGAAAAAAAGAATAGAAAAAACAAGGTCTTTAATGCAAGAAAAAGGTATTGATTCTTTATTAATTACAACAGATGTAAATCGCTTTTATCTTAGTGGTTTTACAGGTAGTTCCGGTTTAATTTTATTTACTTCTGAAAACAACTATTTTATAACTGATTTTAGATATACTGAACAGGCTAAAAATCAAACTAATGGATTTAAAATTATTGAATTCAATAAAAATATTCCAGAAAAAATTAATGATATTTTAATTGAAGATAATTGTGAAAAACTTGGATTTGAGTCTAAGAATGTTACTTATAACAAATATAACGAATATAAAGAAAAATTTACTGAAGTTGAATTAATTACTACTGAAGATTTAATAAAGAAACTGAGGATAACAAAAGATAAAGAAGAAATAGACAAAATAAAAAAAGCAATAGAAATAACTGATAATGCTTTTAAACACATTTTAGATTTTATAGAAGTAGGAAAAACTGAAAGAGAAGTAGCCTTAGAATTAGAGTATTTTATGAAACAGGCTGGGGGCGAAAAAAATGCTTTTGATTTTATAGTTGCTTCTGGTAAAAGATCTTCAATGCCGCATGGGGTTGCCAGTGATAAAAAACTTGAATATGGAGATTTTATTACTATGGATTTTGGAACTTTTTATAAGGGTTATTGTTCAGATATGACTAGAACAGTAGTTCTTGGAGAGGCTACTGATAAACAACGTAAAATTTACAATATTGTTTTGGAAGCTCAAAAAGAAGTTATAAATAAGATAAAACCCGGTATGTCTGGAAAAGAAGTAGATGCTATAGCAAGAGATATTATTAAAGATGCAGGATATGAAGATAATTTTGGTCATGGTCTTGGACATGGAATAGGAGTTGAAGTTCATGAAGGACCACGAGCTTCTTATAAATCTGATGACTTTATTGAAGAAGCTATGGTAGTTACAGATGAACCAGGAATATATATTCCTGATTGGGGTGGAGTAAGGATTGAAGATGATTTATTAATTACGGAGAATGGTTGTGAAGTTCTAAATAATTCTCCTAAAGAACTAATTATTATAGATTAAAACAAAAAGGAGGTGTCTTATCTGATCATATCGAACTGGTCAGATAAATAAGTATGGTATCAACAAATGATTTTAAAACTGGAATGACCATCGAATTAGATGGAACAGTTTATTCTGTAGAGGAGTTTCAACATTCTAAATCAGGTAGAGGTGGCGCATTTGTTAGAACTAAGTTAAAAAATCTTGAAGAAAATTATGTTGTAGAAAAAACATTTAGAGCTGGTGAAAAAGTTAATGATGCTCATATAGATGAAAGAAATGTAAAATTTCTTTATTGGGATGGTCAGGATTATGTTTTTATGGATAATGAAACTTATGATCAAATCACTTTAACTAAAGAGCAATTGGGAGATAAAATAAATTATCTCAAAGAAAATATGAATTTAAGTATTTCTATGTATGAAAGAAGACCAATCAATGTCAATTTGCCAACATTCGTAGAATTGGAAGTAACAGATACCCAACCTGGTGTAAAAGGTAATACGGTTTCTGGTGGTACAAAACCTGCTACTGTAGAAACAGGTTTAGTAGTAAAAGTTCCATTGTTTATTAGTGAAGGTACTGTCATAAAGGTTGATACTAGAACTGATGAATATGTTGAAAAAGTATAGGAGGAGTTGAGATGGATTATTTAGTAATTGGTTCAGGTGTGGCTGGTATTTCAGCTGTAAAAGAACTTATTAAGAAAAAAAATAAAAAAGATAAAATAACAGTAGTGAGTAAGGAAAAATATCCCTTTTATTATCGCCCGAGACTTATAGAATATTTATCTGGAGAAGTAGATATTGATGATATAATTATAAATGATAAAAATTGGTTTGAAAAAAATAATATTAATTTAAATTTAGAAGAAAAAGTGATTAATATTATACCTGAAAAGAAAAAAGTTATATCTGAAAAAAACAGATATAAATATGATAAATTACTTTTAGCTAATGGTGCTCACTGTTTTGTACCTCCAATAAAAGGTACAGATAGGGAGAATGTTTTTACTTTGAGAAATGCTGAGGATGCTGAAAAAATATACAAGTCAGCAATAGAAAAAGAAAAGGCTATTGTGATTGGAGGAGGACTTTTAGGTTTAGAGTCTGCTTATAATTTAAGCCAGGCAGGACTTGATGTTACTGTTATGGAAAGAGGTTCTTACCTGTTAAATCGACAATTAGATAAAAAAGGAGCAAAAACATTACAAAATAAACTTGAAAATAAAGGACTTAATTTTGTATTAAATGCATCTACAGAGCAAATCAAGAAAAAAGCAAATAATTTAGAAGTTATTATTAGTGAAAAAGGAGAATATTCTGCTGGTCTTGTTCTGTTATCTACTGGAGTAAGGTCAAATATTTCTCTTGTTAAAGATACTGATATTGAAGTAAATAAAGGAATAATTGTTGATGAAAATATGAAAACAAATTTTAAAGATATTTATGCAGCTGGAGATGTAGCTGAATATAATGGTAAAGTATATGGCATTTGGCCTCCATCTATGAAACAGGGAAAAGTGGCAGGAAAAAATATGATGGGAACTGGAAGCAAATTTGATGGATATGTTAGTTCTTACAGTCTTAAAGTTGCTGGTGTTTCTTTAGTTTCTAAAGGTATTATAGATGATGAAGGATATAAAAGTGAAACAACTAAAGAAAATGGTAAATATAAGAAGATAATATGGAAAGATGATAAAATAATTGGAATTATACTTATTGGGGATTTTGATGATAAAAATCAGCTTATAAGTAAAGTGGAAAACATCTAAGTTTGAAGGGCAAGAAGTTATTCTTGCCCTTTATTAATGTAAATTTTACGAAATAGTAAAATTATGATAAAGTAAGTATATAAGATTTATGAAGGAGGATTTTTATGGATTTGAAACAAATTGAAGAACTAATAGAAATTTTGAAAGATACTGATGTTAGTGAGTTAAAAATTGAAGAAGACGATATAGAAATTGATATTAAGAGAGGTTTTAACAATAATGTTGTTACAGGTCAGCCTGTAGTAAATACTAAAGTAAGTAATGAGTCTGAAGTAAAAAATAAAAAATCTGAAAAAAATGAAAAAGAAAATACAGATAGGGAAGAAATTGTAGCTCCAATGGTAGGTACTTTTTATAGATCACCTTCTCCAGAGGCAGATCCATTTGTAGAGATTGGAGATACTGTTGAAAATGGAGATGTTGTTTGTATTTTAGAAGCAATGAAATTAATGAATGAGATAGAGGCTGAAACAAAATGTAAAATCATTGATGTCCTTGTAGAAGATGGGGAAGCTATTGAGTATGGCCAACCTCTTTTTGAGATTGAGAAATTATAAGGAGTGATATTTTGTTTGAAAAAGTTCTGATAGCTAATAGAGGAGAAATTGCAGTAAGGATAATTAGGGCTTTACATGAAATGGGAATAGAAGCAGTTGCAGTTTATTCTGAAGCTGATAAAGACTCGTTACATGTCCAGTTAGCTGATGAAGCCTATTGTATTGGTCCTGCTAATCCAGCTCAAAGTTATTTAAATATACCGAGTATTATCAGTGTAGCTGAGGTTAGTGGAGCAGATGCTATTCATCCTGGATATGGATTTTTATCGGAAAATGCCCATTTTGCTGAAGTTTGTGAAAGTAGTGGACTTAATTTTATAGGTCCAAGTTCAGAAGTAATATCTTTAATGGGGGACAAAACTAAAGCCAGAGAAACTATGATAAATGCTGATGTACCAATAGTACCTGGTACTGAAAAAGGTTTAAAAGATAAAGAAGAGGCAATTGAAGTTGCAAAAAAAATTGGTTATCCTTTAATAATTAAAGCTGCTGCTGGTGGTGGCGGTAAAGGTATGAGAATTGTTCATAAGGAATCAAATTTAGAAAATGCTATTCAAACCGCTAAAAATGAAGCAGACAAATCTTTCGGAAATGATGAAGTCTATCTTGAAAAATATGTAGAAGAGCCAAGACATATAGAATTTCAAATTTTAGGAGATGAAAAAGGAAATATAATCCATTTAAATGAAAGAGATTGCTCTATTCAAAGAAGACATCAAAAAGTTATTGAAGAATCTCCTTCTCCGGCCCTAAGCCCGGAACTGAGAAAAGAAATGGGTGAGGTAGCAGTTAAAGCTGCCAAAAGTGTTAATTATGTAAATGCCGGTACAGTTGAGTTTTTACTTGATAATGAAAATAATTACTATTTTATAGAAATGAATACTAGAATTCAGGTTGAGCATCCAGTTACAGAGTTTATAACAGGAGTAGATATTCTAAAAGAACAAATTAATATAGCTGCTGGAAAAGAGTTGAGTATAAAACAGGATGAAGTTGAAATTAGAGGTTCAGCTATGGAATGTAGAATTAATGCTGAAGATCCTGATAATGATTTTCGTCCAACTCCAGGTAAAATAGAAAATTATATAGTACCAGGAGGTCCAGGTGTTAGAATTGATAGTGGGGTTTATCCTGGTTATTTTATTAATCCATATTATGACTCTATGATTGGGAAATTAATTGTTCATGGAGAAAATAGAGAAGAGACTCTTGCAAGAATGGAAAGAGCTTTATCTGAATATATAATTGAAGGCCTGGTAACAAATATTCCTTTTCATTTAAAAGTATTAAATAATGCATTTTTTAGAAAAGGAGAATACTATACTAATTTTATTAATAGGAGAATTATGATAGAATAGTAATATAGAGAGAGTTAGAGCAGAATAACAAGGAGGTTTAATCATGGAAAATAAAAAAAGTGAAGAATTAGGTACAATTAAAATTGCAAATGAGGTAGTAGCTATTATTTCAGGATTGGCAGCTACTGAAGTAGAAGGAGTAGCCGGAATGAGTGGTGGAATTGCTGGTGGTATAGCAGATATGCTAGGTAGAAAGAACCTCTCTAAAGGAGTAAAAGTAGAAGTTGGAGATTCTGAAACTTCTGTTGATATTTTTGTAATTGTTGATTATGGTTCTTCAATACCAGATGTTGCCTGGAATATACAGGATAATGTAAGAAAAGCTATAGAAAGTATGACCGGTTTAAATGCTGTAGAAATAAATGTTCATGTCCAGGGCGTAGATTTTGAAAGTGAAGAAGAAATTGAAGAGAATGAGGAAGAATAAAAATAAAGGTCAAGGTTTCTTGGCCTTTATCTAAATTTTTGGGAGGGGTAGCTAATGAAACTGGCATATCGATCAATGATTTTTATTATGACAATTATTTTTATGTTTGTGAGTATAGTATTAGCTTTTTATGCTTTTGGTTTTGCCCAACAAAACTTTTTACCCGTCTTATTTGAAAATATTTATTCACAATGGGAGTATGGAATATTATTTTTATTTTTGTTTTTGGCTTCTTCAGCTATTTTATATCCTTTTTTCAATATTGAAAAAAGCTATAAAAAAACTTTAATTAATAGCACTGATCTTGGTGATGTTAATATAACCTTGGGGGCTATAGATAATCTGGTAAAAAAAATTGTAAAAAAACGAGAAGGAATTTTTGATATTAATACTGATATAGATAGTGATGATTCAGGTTTAAATATTAGTCTTTCTGTAAAAGTTTATTCTGATTATATTATCCCGGAGTTAACTAATGAATTACAGAAAGTGGTTAAGTCTTATTTGGAAGATACTACCGGAGTAACGGTTAATAGTGTTAAAATTTTAGTAAGCGAGATAGATAGTAAAAAAAATAAAGTTAAAGAAAAATAGAAGGTGGTATAATGAAAAAAGAAGAATTTTATGAAGAGCTTCTAAAAATGTTTAAAAAAGACAAAGGAAAAATTATTGGGGCTCTAATTGGTTTATTAGCAGGAATATTGTTTTTAGTAGTTGGTTTTTTTAAAACCATTTTAATAATAATATGTACCCTTATTGGTTTATACTTAGGATCAAGATGGGATGTAGAAGGTGATGTGAAAAAAATTCTACACAAAATTCTACCACCTGGAATGCACTAAAGGAGATGTAATAGATTATGTCAAAAATCACCCGTCATCAACAAAGAATATGGAGTTTGCAAATTTTATATAGTATTGATTTAAAAAATAAATTCAATCTAGAAAATGCAGAAAAAGAAATTAAAAATATAAAAGAAAAAAATAAATTAATGGAAAAAAAATATTATTTTGAAAAGTTAGTTATAGGAATAGTAGAAGATAGAAATAATTTAGATAAATATATAAATGAAAAAGCTGTGGATTGGACAATAGAAAGAATGGCTGTTATAGATCGAAATATTTTGCGTTTATCATTATATGAAATGGAAGAGGATTTAGTACCTGTTGGAGTAGCTATTAATGAAGCAGTAGAATTAGCTAAAGAATATGGTGATGATAAATCTTCTGGATTTATTAATGGAATTTTAGCCAGGACTTGATTTTTTAGTTTTTTTATATTAAAATTTATTATAAGAAATAAAGTGAGTAAATTCACAAATAAATTTTTATAATAAATTCAGAGGAGGGATAGAATGGAATGTAGAGTTTGTGGAGTTGAAACGAAAGATACTTGTTTGTGTGGTGATTGTAAAAGGCAGGTTGATTTTGTATCAAGTAAAATGACAAGTTCAAAGAAGAAAATCAATCTTCAATTTGATGAACATAGATTTTTTACAAGGGAAAGTACTGCAAATTAATTGGCTGAAATGTGAAAATTTTCACTGAATATAATATAAATATTTTGAAAAAGAAAATAATTATTAAAAACACTCCTGAAATTAAAGGAGTGTTTTAATAATTATCTTAAATTTTTTAATGTATTATTAAATTTATTTAAAAATTTGTAAACTTCATCAGGACTATTAAGAAAAAAATCAGCTTGTTTACTCATTTCTTTTTCATTTTTCACATAGATAGAAAAACCATTAATAACTGAAAAAGCGTCTTCATCTGTAGTATCATCACCTATATATATTTCAAATGGACTTTGATTTATAAAAGATTTTTTTCTTATCATTTTTACTGCTTTACCCTTATCCCATCCTTTTGGTCTTATTTCTATTATTTTTCTTCCTTCCATTACTTCAAATTGTTTTTTATCGACCAAATTATTAATAAAATTTTTAAGTTTTTTAACTTCCTTAAAATTATTTCTATAGTGAATAGAAAGTACAAATTTTTTATCTTCTAAATAAAGTTGGTCTTTATTAATTTTTTCCTTATATTTTTCTTTTATCATATTAATATAATATTTTATTTCATTTTGATTTAAATTTTTCGGATTATAATCTTTCATTTCTAAACCGTGCAGCCCGGCATAATTAATATTATTTAATTTAATTTTTTCTTTTAAATCTTCTAAATTTCTTCCGGAAATAATAGTTATATTAATAAATTTTGATTCTGATATTTTTTTGATTATGTTTTTAACACCTTTAACCGGATAAGCTGTTTTGGGATTCTTTTTAAAATGAGAGAGAGTGCCATCATAATCAAGAAAGAGCAAAATATTTTTATTTATTTTTAATTTTTGTTCTAGTTTCAAAAAATTTTCATCTTTAAGAATGTTTTTATTCATAAATATCACTCTTTCTATAAAGTTAATTATATTATAACAGCTATAAATTTTTACTTCAATTTTTTGTATTTTAAATAATTTAAAGGCGTCTCCAATTTTCATTTTTGAGATTATATTTTTTAGGATTATTTAAAATATAATTTAGTTTGTTTAATATTTTTTCTTTATCTGCAGGTAATGTTCCTTTAATTGAATAATAGTTAGAAGCATGATTTGATCTGAAAACACATTTTTTCTCAACTTTTATATTATTGATAATTTCATAAAGTTCATCTAAAACTTCGGTAGGGTTTAGTAATTGGAATTTATCATTTTTAATTTTTTTATATAAAGGAATCTCTTTTTTCACCATAAGAGTTAATGCACTTAAATATTCTGGTTCTATTTTTGAAACTAAATTACCTGTTTTTTGGGCATGTAATTTTGATTTTTCTTTACCACCTAATCCTAAAATTATTGTAATAGAATTTTTGATATTTGCTTTTTTTAACTTTTTTGCCGCTTTTAAAAAGTCTTCTGGATTAGCGCCTTTTTTCATTTCTTTTAGAACTTTTTCAGAACCAGATTCTAAACCTAAATAAACCATTTTCAATCCCTTTTTTCTTAGTTTTTTTAGATCATTTATTGATTTATCATTTATACTTTTTGGGGTAGCATAAGTAGTAATTCTGTGTAAATATTGAAATTTATTATTCAAATAATCTAATATTTTTAATAATTTATCAGTAGGTATTATTAGAGCATCACCATCAGCCAGAAAAACTCTTCGATGATTTTTATAATTTTTAAATCCTTCATCAATATCTTTTTTAATTATATCTATATCCTTAATTTTAAATTTTTTATTTTTGTACATATTACAGAATTTACATTTATTATGGGAACAACCTACTGTTGTCTGTAATATAAAACTATTTCCTTCACTGGGAGGGCGCCATATTTTGCCAACATAATCCATAAATTGATTCCACCTTTCTGAGATAATATTTATATAAAAAAACCGGGATAAAAATCCCGGTTTAATTCTATCATATTGAGTTATCTTCTAAAAGTGGGTATTTTTTCTTTATCTTCAGCTGCTTCCACCAGTTCTTTTGTTCTTTTAACATTTTCTTCATCAAATTTACTGAGATCTTCATTGTTTTCAATTGCTTCATAAATTTCATCTAATTTTTCATAAGCAATTCCAAATTCTTTTTCGTCTCTATCTCCTTCATCTCCTCTACAACCACCGGTAGGAGGACGATTAATAATTTCTTCAGGTACACCAATTTGTTCTGCAAGCTCCCAAACTTCTGATTTAGTTAAATCCCCAATTGGTCTCATATCTGTTGCTCCATCTCCATATAATGTATAATAACCAACTTTTATTTCACTTTTATTACTTGTTCCCATTACCACATAATTTAACTTTTCTGCTATATAATAAAGAGTCATCATACGTAAACGAGTTTGGATATTTTGGTCTGCTGGGTTTGGAGTAGGTATTTTTGTTTGAGGCCAATAATCTCTTTCAACTTTTTCTATATCAATATTATGAAATGTTTTTTCTAGAGCCTCATTTGCATCTTTTACATTTACTTTAATGGTTTCTAAGTCAAATTTGTCAGCTAATTTCTGAGCATATTCAACATCTTTTGTTATAGTACCTCCAGCAGGAAGCATAACTCCAAGACTATTTTCACCAAAAGCTTCTTTAGCTAAAGCACCGACTACTGAAGAATCAATACCTCCGCTTAATCCTACAAGAGCACCATCAGCATTTCTTTTTTCAACTTCTTTTTTCATCCATTCCTGTATTTCTTTACTAAGATTTTCTTTTACCATAATTATGAATACCTCCTTGATTGGTAATCATGATTATCAACTTCGTTAAACATTATAGGGAAGATGAGAAGCTATGTCAAGCTATATAGAATATTTTTTTAATTATATAGTCAATTAACTCTTTATTTCTTTGGAATATACATATATTTGGTTATTTGCGATAAAATATACATTATTTATGCAGCAATTTATAACTTTAATGTATAAAAAATATGTAATCATTTTACTGAAATATATTAATATTAAAACTTATAATGATATATTGAAGTAAAAAAATGAAGATTATTTTCAAATAAAATTTTATTAAATGCAGGATATAATATGTATATCAAGAATATTTGATATGGATAACTATTTATTTTATTAATAAATTTTTAAATAAAGAATGGGGGATTAAAATGTATAAAATTCTAGAAAAAGATGTATTGGCTCCTGCTATTAAAAGATTAAAAGTAAAAGCACCTTTAATAGCAGAAAAAACTAGACCAGGTAATTTCATAATTTTACGCGTTGATGACAAAGGAGAAAGAATACCTTTGACAATTGCTGATCATGACAAAAATACAGGCATAATAACTCTCATTTTTCAGGAAGTTGGCTATACAACAAAATTATTAGGTTCTCTTGAAGAAGGTGAAAGTATTGAAGATATTGTTGGTCCCCTGGGACAACATATAGATGTTGAAGGTTATGATAAAGTAGTATTATTAGGGGGAGGTTCAGGAACTGCTCTTTTATATCCAAAAGTGAAAGCTTTTTATGAAGCAGGTTCTGAGGTTATTGCTATTACTGGAGCTAGAACTAAGAATCTTATTTTTCTTGAAGATGAATTAGAAGAGGCCAGTGATCGATTATATGTAGCTACAGATGATGGTAGCTATGGTCACCATGGTTTTGTCACAGATATTTTAAAAGATATTTTAGAAGAAGAGAATGTAGATCTTGTTATGGCAATAGGCCCGGTACCAATGATGAAGGCAGTTACTGATATGACTAAAAAAGATAATATAAAAACAATAGTAAGTCTCAATTCTCTGATGGTAGATGGTACAGGAATGTGTGGGGCCTGTAGAGTTACTGTAGGGGGAGAGACTAAATTTACCTGTGTAGATGGGCCTGCTTTTGACGGTCATGAAGTTGACTTCGATGAACTAATGAGTAGAATAAACTTTTATGAAGATGAAGAAGAATTAGTGCAGGAAGAAGAGGTGAAATAATATGGCTTTGCAAAAAGAAAAAACACCAATGAAGAGTCAGGATCCCCAAAAAAGAATAAATAATTTTGATGAAGTACCTTTAGGATATACCGATGAAGAAGCTATGCAGGAAGCAGAAAGATGTTTACAATGCAAGCATCAGCCTTGTGTAGACGGCTGTCCTGTTAGTGTACCAATTCCTCAATTTATTAAAAAGGTAAAAGAAGGTGAATTTAGTCAAGCTAATGAAATTATTAAATCTAAAAATAATTTACCGGCTGTTTGTGGTAGAGTCTGCCCTCAGGAAGAGCAGTGTGAAGAAGTTTGTGTTATGGGAGAAAAATTTGAACCAGTAGCAATCGGTAAATTAGAAAGATTTGTTTCTGATAAAGCTCTTGAAAATGAAGATGAGAAGGATAACAAAATTGAAAAAAAGAGAGATGAAAAAGTAGCAGTAGTAGGGGCTGGCCCTGCAGGATTAACTGCAGCTGCAGATTTAGCTAAAGAAGGATTTTCAGTTACATTATTTGAATCCTTACATGCTACAGGTGGAGTTTTACGATATGGAATTCCTCAATTTAGATTACCTAAAGAAATAGTAGATCAGGAAGTGGAATTAATTAAAAATTTAGGTGTAGATATAAAATTGAATACAATTATCGGTAAAACTTTAACTATTGATGAACTTTTTGAAGATGGTTATAAAGCTGTTTTTATTGGTGCAGGAGCGGGTTTGCCACGTTTTCTTGGTTTAGAAGGAGAAAATTTAAATGGAGTTTATTCTGCAAATGAATATTTAACAAGAGTTAATTTAATGAAAGCATATAAGTATCCTGAATATAAAACTCCTATTAAAGTTGGTCATAAAGTTGCTGTAATTGGTGGAGGGAATGTAGCAATGGACTCTGCCCGTACAGCTAAAAGATTGGGAGCAGATGAAGTTACAGTAGTATATAGACGTTCTGAACCACAAATGCCAGCAAGGGATGAAGAAATTGAACATGCAAAAGAAGAAGGAATAGAGTTTAAATTATTAAATAATCCAGTTGCTTTTTATGGAGAAGATGGAAAGTTAACAAAAATGGAAGTTAAAAAAATGAAATTAGGTGAAAAGGATGATTCAGGCCGTAGACGTCCTATTCCTATTGAAGATTCAAACTGGATTATGGATGTAGATATTGTTATAATTGCTATAGGTCAAAGTCCTAATCCAGTTCTTACAAATAATACTCGAGGAATTGAAACAAAGTCCTGGGGTGGAATTAAAGTGGATGATAATTTAGAAACTACTCGAAAAGGAGTATTTGCTGGTGGTGATGTTGTTACAGGAGCTGCCACAGTAATTAAAGCTATGGGAGCTGGAAAAGAGGGTGCTAAAAATATTACTAAATACATTGATTCATTATAATTTTCAGGAGGGATATTTTTATGTCAGCTAAAATAATTGATGGAAGCAAATTAGCAGGAGAAATCAAAGAAAATCTAAAGGGAGAAATTGATGAATTAAAAAAAGAAGGAAGAGTTCCAGGCCAGGCTACCATACTTATTGGTGATGATCCTGCAGCTAAATCGTATGTAAATATGAAAAAAAAGGTTGCAAAAAATTTAGGAATAAAATCTCAGGTTCATCAACTGGACTCAAATATTGAAGAAAAGGAATTACTAAATTTAATTTATGATCTAAATAATGATCCAGAAATTGATGGTATATTGATACAATTACCACTACCAGAACATATTAATGAAACCAGGGTAATAGAAAATATGGATCCAACTAAAGATGTTGATGGATTTCACCCTCTTAATACAGGAAGGTTATTTAGTAATTTAGATGAAAATCTACATTTTGTTCCCTGTACTCCAGCAGGTGTTATGGAGCTTATAAAAAGTACAGGAGTAAAGATAAAAGGTAAAAAAGCTGTAATGGTAGGTCATAGCAATATTGTTGGTAAACCTGCAGCTCATCTATTGTTGGATGAATTTGCCACAGTTACAGTTTGTCATATCCATACAAAAGATTTAGCTAAAGAAACAAAACAGGCTGATATTTTAATCAGTGCAGCGGGTAAAGCAAATTTAATTACTGAAGATATGGTCAAAGAAGATGCAATTGTAATTGATGTAGGTATAAATAAAGTAGATGGCAAGATCACCGGTGATGTAGATTTTGAAGCAGTAAAAGAAAAAGCTTCATATATTACTCCTGTTCCTGGAGGATCAGGTCCAATGACTATTGCTATGCTAATGAAAAATACTGTTAAAGCCAGAAAATACCATGGAGTATAATAATGGCACATAAAATATATTCAGTTTCAGAATTAAATAAATATATTAATCAGATTATTAAATCAGATGAAATTTTGGCTGATCTTTATATTAAAGGTGAAATATCCAATTTTTATCATCATAATTCAGGCCATATGTATTTTACTATTAAAGATGAAAAATCAGCTGTAAAGGCTGTTATGTTTAAAAGTAGAAATAAAAACTTGAAATATGATTTGAAGGATGGTCTGGAGGTAACTGCCCATGGATCTATTGGTGTTTATGAACCACGGGGACAATATCAATTTTATGTTGATGATATAAATCCTAAAGGGAAGGGTTCTCTTTATCTTGCTTATGAGCAATTAAAAGAAAAGCTTGAAAAAGAAGGTTTATTTGCAGAAGAAGAAAAAGCAGATATTCCGGTTATACCTCACAAAATTGGAGTAGTTACTTCTCCTACAGGAGCAGCTATTAGAGACATTTTATCTGTTGTAAAAAGAAGATTTGAGAATGTCTCGTTACTTATTGTTCCTTCTTTAGTACAGGGAGATAGAGCTGCTTCACAAATAGTATCTGCAATTAAATATTTAAATAAAAAAGAAGATATTGATTTGATTATTGTTAGTCGTGGTGGAGGTTCAATTGAACAATTATGGCCTTTTAATGAAGAAAAAGTAGCGAGAGCTATTTTTGAATCGAAAATTCCAGTTATAAGTGGAGTAGGCCATGAGACAGATTTTAGTATTTCAGATTTTGTTGCTGACCTTAGAGCTCCTACGCCTTCAGCTGCTGCTGAATTAGCTATATCTAATAAAGTAGATTTAGAGAATAAACTTGATAATTTAAGTAATAGATTAGAGAAAGCTGCAGAATTAAAAATCAAAAATAGAAAAGATAAGCTTAAATCAATTGCCGAAAAGCAAGTTTTTAGAAGACCAGAAAAATTGTTTTCTGATAAAATTCAAAAATTAGACAATCTTAGTTTAAAACTTGGCTGGAATATTAAGAAAAATTTTAATGAAGCCCAAAAAAAATTTAATCTTTTAAATAGTAAATTAGATAGTCTGAGTCCTTTAAAAACTATAAAAAGAGGATATAGTGTATTAACTGATGAAAATAATACTACTGTAAAGAGTAAGGATGAAATTAATAGAGGGGATTATATATATAATATTTTAAAAGATGGAAAAATAAAAAGTGAAGTTATAGATAAAGAGGGTGAAAATCTTGAGTAAAAAAAATGAAGATATTGAATTTGAAAAAGCTTTAGAAGAACTTGAAAAAATAGTAGAAAAACTTGAATCTGGTGATTTATCTCTTTCTGAGTCCCTAGATAATTTTTCAGATGGTGTAGAATTGATTAAATACTGTAGAAATGAACTAAATAAAGCTGAAAAAAAGGTTGAAACAGTTTTAAAAGATAATGAAGGTGAATTTGGAGATATAGTTCCTTTTGATGAGGAGGAGTAAAAAGTTGTGCAATATAATTGAGGACATTAACAAAAAGGCTGAAGAAGTTGAAAAAACTCTTAAAGAATTAATGAAGAGTTTTAAACCGGTTATTTCTAAAACACTCTTTGATTCAATGGAATATAGTCTCTTTTCTGGTGGTAAAAGAATTAGGCCTGTTTTGGCAATGTATAGTGCTGAAATTGTAAATGGTGATCAAAAAACTGCCTGTAAGGTTGGGTCAGCTTTAGAGTTAATTCATACCTATTCATTAATACATGATGACCTTCCTAGTATGGATGATGATGATTACAGAAGAGGAGAAAAGGCGAATCATATTGTTTATGGCCCGGGAATAGCAATTTTAGCTGGAGATGGATTGTTGACTGGTGCTTTTGAAATTTTAAGTGATATGAATCTTGAGCCTACTAAAAAAATAAAAATAATAAAGATAATAAGTAAAAACGCCGGAGCAAACGGTATGGTAGGTGGTCAGGTATTAGATCTTGAATCTGAAGATAAAGATATTGAAATTGAGGATTTAAAAAACATTCATTTAGCAAAAACAGGAGCTCTTTTTAAAGCTGCTATTCTAGCTGGTGCCTATACAGCAAATCCTACCAAAAAAGAAATTGAAGCATTTAAAATTTATTCTGAAAAGTTAGGTTTATTATTTCAAATAACAGATGATATTCTTGATATCATTGGCGATGAAAAAAAATTAGGCAAAGCAGTAGGAAGTGATGATCAATCAAATAAAAGTACTTATCCTAAAATTCTTGGTTTAAATGGAGCAAAGAAAGAAGCTGAAAAAATGTTTACAGAAGCTCAAAAATCATTGAATATTTTTGAAGGGAAAGCTACAAAATTAAATGAATTAGCAAAATATGTTTTAAATAGAGATCATTAAAATAGAAAATAGATTTACAGCAAATTGAATGTGTATTTTTTCTATGTTATAATAATGACAGTGTATAAAAATAGCTCAGATGGTGCAGTATTCTAGTCAACACCCTATTTTTGAAGGCGGGCCTAAAAATCCGTCAAGGGCATATCGATGAAGTTTCTGGTATTGGCTGCTGACGCCCAGTCGGGGGTCGATACTGGGAGTTAAGGGATAGGGGCGATCCACAATGGCATGTGGGCGTTGACCCCTTACCCGTGGAGGCCTGGATTTTCTAGTGGCCAACGGGAAATCCAGGTTTAACCTACCTGTGTCGAAAGATGTGGGTAGTGTAGCCTGCTTTGAAGTGGTAGGGGAGAGAGTGAACTGTAGTATATTCCATACCCGGAATAGTCTATAGTTTCCTGGAAACTCCTACTGCAAAAGAAGCTAGGGAATAAGAGGTGTTGTCAAGGAAAACTTCTAGACTGTCTGAGATGGATATACTGGGGATTAAAGTGTGTTCTTAGTGGTAATCCAGTTCTGTAAAGGGAGACCTTACAGTCAGATTTTAAAGGGAAACCACCTGATTGGCGACAATAAGGGAATCTGCAGGGAAAACCTACTGGACCTAAGTCACAGCATTTACCCAGGATATTACCATCTGAGCTAGTTTTATATCTATCTTTATAATTATGATAATATTTTTTCAATAACTGAGGTGAATTAATAATTGGATAATTTTAAAGCAAGTTTATTTATTGCTTTAGTTACATTTATTATTGCAATAGTAGTATCTTTTATTTCTCAATCAAGAGTACATGGAATGAGTCTGATACCAGCAGTTATAATTCTACTAATAATAATTTTCACCGGTGTTTTTTCTGATATGATTGGAGTGGCTGCAACTGTTGCCAGAGAAGAGCCATTTAATGCTAAGGCAGCCAAAAAAGTTTTTGGCGCTAAAGAAGGTCTTTATTTAGCTAAACATGGCGAAAGAGTTGCAAGTTTAATGTGTGACATTGTTGGTGATATATGTGGTACAATAAGTGGAGCAATAGGTGCTGTTATTGTTTTACGAATAGTTAGTAATTTTTCTTTTCCTCAAACTCCTATAAATCTTGTTCTTATTGGTTTGATTTCTGCGCTTACTGTAGGGGGAAAAGCTTATTGTAAAAGATTTGCTATGAGAAAATCTGAAGAGATTATTTTTTTTGTAGGGAAAATTTTGGCATTTTTAAAAATGATAAAAAATGTATTTGTAAGAAAAATAAGAGGTGTATATTTAAATGAGTAAAATTTTAGATAATATTAATAATCCTGATGACTTAAATTCTTTGAATAACGAAGAGTTAGATAAATTAGCTTCGGAAATTCGAGAATTTATTATAAATAAACTTTCGGAAACTGGAGGACATCTTGCTCCTAATCTTGGTGTGGTTGAGCTAACTTTGGCTTTACACCAACATTTAAATAGTCCAAAAGATAAAATAATTTGGGATGTTGGCCATCAAAGTTACACACATAAAATAATTACAGGTCGTAAAGATCAGTTTTCAACAATACGTCAGAAAAATGGAATAAGTGGATATCCAAAATCTAAAGAAAGCATTCACGATATAATTGAAACAGGTCATACAGCAACTTCTATTTCTTCAGCTTTAGGTTTATCTTTAGCAAGAGATTTAAAAGGGAGAAATGATAAGGTTTATGCAATAATAGGTGATGGTGCTTTAACCGGTGGTATGGCTTTTGAAGCTCTAAATCATGCAGGACATCTTGGTGTTGATTTTAATGTAATATTAAATGATAATGAAATGTCAATTGCTTCAAATGTAGGAGCCCTATCTCATTATCTTTCTAATGTTAGAAGTGATCCAAAACTCAAAAAATTAAAAGAAGATCTTGAATTTTTATTAAATAAAATTCCTAAAATAGGAAATAGAGTTTCCAATACTGTAGAGAGAGTTAAAAATGGGTTAAAATATACTATTATTCCAGGTATATTATTTGAAGAAATGGGCTTTACTTATATTGGTCCTGTAGATGGACATAATATATCAAAATTAAAAGAAAGTATGCAAAAAGCAGATAAAGTAAAAGGACCTTCTATTATTCATGTTAATACAATTAAAGGAAAAGGTTATAAACCAGCTGAAAAAAATCCGGCTAATTATCATGGAGTTGGAGCTTTTGATATTGAAACTGGAAAATCTAAAAGTACTAAAGATAATTTAACATATAGTCAGGTTTTTGGAAAAACAATGGTTAAATTGGGAAAAAAGGATAAAGATATTGTGGGAATTACTGCAGCAATGCCTAAAGGAACAGGATTAGAAATTTTCGAAAAAGAATTTCCAGATAGAAGTTTTGATGTCGGTATTGCTGAACAACATGCTGTAACTTTAAGTGCTGGTTTAGCTAGAGGAGGTAAAAAACCAGTTGTAGCTCTTTATTCTACTTTTTTACAAAGAGCCTATGATCAGGTGATACATGATTTGTGTATCCAAAATCTACCTGTTAGTATTGCGATTGATAGAGCTGGAATAGTTGGTAATGATGGTGAAACTCATCAAGGAGCCTTTGATTATTCTTATTTGCGTGCTATACCAAATATGACAGTTATGGCCCCAATGGATGAAAACGAATTACAACATATGTTATATACATCAGTAAATTATTCATATCCTACTGCAGTTCGTTATCCTAGAGGTGAAGGTTTGGGAGTTGAATTAGATAAAGATCTTAATAAAATTGAGATTGGAAAAGGTGAAGTTTTAAAAGAAGGTAAAGATCTTTTATTACTGGCTGTTGGTTCTATGGTAAAACCAGCTAAAAACGCTGCTGAAATTCTTGAAAAAGAAGGGATATCAGTATCTGTAATAAATGCTCGTTTTATTAAACCACTTGACCGAGAACTGATTACAGAATATGTTAAGAAAAATAATAAGGTAATTACAATTGAAGAACAGGCTTTAAAAGGTGGTTTTGGTAGTGCGGTGTTAGAGTTGTTAAATGATAAAAACATAAAAAATTATGAATTGAAAAGAATGGGTATTCCTGATAATTTTGTTTTACATGGAGATCAGGATGAAATGAGAGCAGAATACAATCTTGATCAACGTGGAATTGTTGAATTTTCCTTAAAATTTCTTAATAAAAGGCCGGAGGTAGATTTATGGCCCAAAAAGAACGCATAGATATTTTATTGGCAGAAAAAGGTATTTATTCAAGCAGAAGTAAAGCCAAAAGAGCTATTATGGCAGGCAAGATATATGTAAATAATCAACTGGTAGATAAAGCAGGAACAAAAGTCGAAAAAAATTCTGATATTAGAGTTAAAGGCCGAAAAATTCCCTATGTCAGTCGAGGTGGTTTGAAACTTGAAAAGGCATTGGATGTATTTTCAATTGATGTTAAAAATAAAGAAGCAATTGATATAGGAGCTTCTACTGGAGGTTTTACTGATTGTCTTTTACAAAATGGAGCTAAAAAGGTATATGCTATTGATGTTGGTTATGGTCAGTTAGCCTGGAAACTTCGTCAGGATGAGAGAGTAGAAGTGAAAGAACGCTGTAATTTTCGTTATCTCACACCTGATGAATTCCCAGTAAAAGTTCCTTTGATTGTCACAGATGTATCTTTTATCTCACTCAAATTGATAATACCACAAGCTCTTAAATTTCTTTCTAAAAATGGAGAATTTGTAGCTTTAGTAAAACCTCAATTTGAAGCTGGCAGGGAAAGAGTAGGAAAAAATGGTCTTGTAAAAGATAAAAATGTGCATATAGATATT
>DATFIM010000164.1 GCA_035270125.1 Halanaerobiales bacterium
ATAAAATTCAACATCTTTTCATTCCTCCTTTTGTTTCTGCAAACCATTTAAAAATAGTTCATATATAAATTCAGTATTTTTTTCTATATCAATATCTCCTCTATTTTCAAAAATAATTGTAGAACAAATACCATTTATCATCCCCAGAAAAGCACTGGCTGCTTTTTCTGGATCTGGTGTATGAAATATTCCTTCATTAATACCTCGTTTTATAATGTCTTCCAAAATATCAATAAAAGAACGAAAAATATCAATCATAGTTTTTTTCAATTCTTCATTAATAAAATTTTCTCCATCCATAAACATTTGCGTAGTTTTTTTATTTTCATCAATTCTTTTTAATCTCAACTTTATAAATTTTTTCATTATTTCTTCAGCACTTAAATCTTTTTTCTTTATTTCATTAAGTTCTCTAAGAACACTTTTTGCTTCTCTAGTTACTATTGACTGAAATAAGTCATCTTTACTATCAAAATGCCAATAAAGAGTTCCTTTTCCTAGATCTGCATTTTGGGCAATAGCAGACATAGATGTTTCATGATAACCATTTTCTAAAAAAAGTTCTTTAGCTGCTTCAATTATTTTTGCTCCAGTTGAATTTTTTTCTTTCAAAATAAAACCTCCTTCAATTTTAAAGACTCGACTTACCAGTCAGTCTAATTATAGCAAGCAAAAACTAGCCTGTCAAGGCTAGTCTGAATTCTTAAAAATTATTAAATTATATTGCCTTTTCTTTCCAACCACCTTTTTTAAACCAGAGAGAAGCAATTATTGCAGTAACAAAATTAGATAAAAACATTCCCCACCATATTCCATTTGGACCCCAGCCAAGGTTAATACCCAAATATTGAGCCAGAGGTAAGCGCAGTCCCCAGAGAGCAATTATTGCTATAATCATTGCAATAAAAGTGTTTCCTGCTCCTCGAAAAGACCCACCAATAATAAATCTTACTCCTAAAAAACCAAATGAAAATCCAACAATTTTTAAAAAAGAAGTTCCTATTTTTATAACTTCAGGATTTGTATTAAAAATTGAGATAACTGTAGCAGGAAAAAGATTAAAAACAAAAGCTAAAAAGGTCATAATTCCTAAAATTAGTCCTGAACTAACCCAGGCAGTTTTTTCAGCTCTATTAATATTTTCTGCTCCTAAATTTTGTCCAACCATTGTGGTAGTTGCAGTTGCAAATCCACGGGAAGGTAACATTACAGCTGATAGTATTTTTGATCCAATACCATAAGCTGCAACTACAACAGTACCAAACTGGGAGACTATACTCATCAAAAAGGTCATACCTAAAGCAACAATTGATTGTTCACCAGCTGAAGGTATTCCTAAAATAAGTATTTTTTTAATTTCTTTGAAATCAGGTTTTAAATATTTCATCTTCAATTTTAAACCCTTTTTACCTGTAAATAAAATATAAATTCCAATTATACCGGCAATTGCCCTGGAAAATATAGTGGCAAAAGCAGCTCCTCTGACTCCTAATTCTGGAAAAAAAGCTATACCAAAAATCAAAAATGGATCTAATATAATATTTAATAAAGTAGAAAAAACCATCATTTTCATTGGAGTTTTGGTATCACCATAACCTCTAAGTAAAGCAGAAAATATAAAAAATGCAAACATAAAAGGAACACCTAGTGATATTATTTCTAAATAAGCAGAAGCATCTCCTATTATATTTTCTGGTGCTCCCATTAAATTTAAAACTGGCTCATTAAATAAAAATCCGATTAAGCCAAGAATAATCGATAAAGAACCAACAAAGACAAATATTTGAGCAGTAATTTTGTTAACCTTTTCTTCATTACCCATTCCCATATATTGAGCAACAAGAGTTGTTCCAGCTACAGTTATACCAGCCCCAATAGAAACCATAAGAAATACTAAAGGAAAACCAACAGATAAAGCAGCTACAGCATCAGCTCCCACTCTACCTAACCAGAATGTGTCAGCAAGATTGTAGGCTACCTGCATTGTATTTCCGATCATAACGGGCCAGGCAAGTTTAAAAAGAGTTTTAGCTATAGGACCATTTAATATTTCTTCTCTATTTTCTAATCTCGCTTTTTTCATAATTTTAGATTTTTTTAATTCAATTTTTTCTGCATTTGAAGACCTACCCACTATCTTCATCTCCTTTTTTTATATTTTTTTCTAAATTATTTAAAACCGGTTCAAGTAATTTTATCAATTCTTTTTGCTTATCTAATTCTAAGTAATCAAGAGAATCTTCTAAAAAACTTTGTCTAATATTAAGCATTTTCAGTAATAAATCATTACCTTTTTTAGTTAATTCCAATAAAACTTCTCTTCTATCCTCAGGATTACGATATCTCTTTACTAAATCTTCTTTTACCAATTTATCTACTATAACTGTTAAAGTACTATTAGCCATAAACATTTTTTCATGGAGAACACTCATATTTACAGGTTCATATTTGGTAATATGCCATAAAACTAAAAATCTGGGCATAGTTAATCCATTTTCTTTCAAACTATCTTTTGTATATTCTACCAAACATTTATTTATATCTCTGATGATTTTATCCAATTCTTTTGTTTCATTATTTAAATCCATTTTATCACCTCAGTATTATTTATAATATAAAATATTTAGCAATTATAAATATTATAGTAAAAAAATATTGCAAATGCAAATGATAATTAAACTTTTTTTGAATTTATTTGCTTTTTCCCTTGACGAAAGCCAAATTTTATATTATAATAATTCGTGCAGCATTGAGAGAGGGCCCATAGCTCAGTCTGGTCAGAGCAACCGGCTCATAACCGGTTAGTCCTAGGTTCAAATCCTAGTGGGCCCACCATTTATTTTTGGTTTTATTTTTCAGAATATTTTTACTTTTTCAAACAAAAAAAACAGCAGAGATTTTTTCTGCTGTTAAAAACATTTATTTTCTTTTTTTATATCTTAAGCACTTTCTTCATCACCAGTTTTATCTAAAATATCATCTAAGCATTCTTCACAAATTATCTTTCCCTTATATTCGATAGTATCTTCAGCACTTCCACAGAAAATACAGGCTGGTTCATATTTTTTCAAAATAATTTTATCATTATCATCTACATATATTTCGATAGGGTCTTTTACATTAATATTCATTGTTTCTCTTAACTCTTTAGGTACAACTATTCTACCTAAATTGTCAATTTTTCTTACAATACCTGTTGCTTTCATAATCTTTACCTCCTTTTTCTTAATTATAACAATAAATGGATTCCTTGTCAATAAATATTGTTGTAATTTGACAATTTTTATTATTATTTCATTTATTTTAATAATTTATTTATAATTAAACACACTTAAAGGCGGCTATAACAGCCGCCTAAATTTATAAGTTACTAATTTCTATTTATTTTTATACATTATTAGAGAATTTTTTTATATTATTTAATGTGAGCTTTACCACGATAAACTAAACCTCTAACACCATCAACTGTTACAATTTCTCCTTCATTTAATAATTCAAAAATATCTCCTGCATTTACTACTACAGGCATCCCTAAATTCAAACCTACTATTGCAGGATGAGAAGTAAGTCCTCCTTCAGAAGTAATAACTGCATTTGCTTTTTTCATAGCTGGAATGAAGTTTTTATCAGTCATTGTAGTAACTAAAATATCTCCTTCTTTTACTTTTTCATTAGCTTCATCTGCAGTTTTGGCTATCTTAACCTTACCTGTTACAGTTGTTTTGCCAACTCCCTGACCTTCAATAACAGGTTTACCTACAACATCTACTTTTATTAAATTAGTTGTACCTGGAATTCCAACTGGAGCTCCAGCAGTTATAGTAACTAAATCTCCATTTTTTACTAACTCATGATCTAAAGCTTTAGATACAGCATTATCAATCATATCATCAGTATTATTACTCTGTGGTACAAGTAAAGGATATACTCCCCAACTTAAAGTTAAGAAATGTTGAACTCTTTCATCAGGAGTAACTGCTACTATACGATTCATAGGTCTATATTTTGACACCATTCTAGCTGTTAGCCCTGAACCAGTTGCAGTTATTATAGCTTCAGCTCCTAAATCTTCTGAAGCTTCACAGGAAGCAAGACTTATTGCTCCTGTTACTGTATCAGGTTTTTGTTCTGGTGAATTAGAATTGTGTATTGATTCTAAGGACAATTCAGCCTGTTCTGCAATTTTAGCCATCATCTGCACTGACTCAACTGGATATTCTCCTGCAGCTGTTTCCCCAGAAAGCATTGTAGCATCTGTTCCATCAAAAATTGCATTAGCAACATCAGAAGCCTCAGCTCTTGTTGGTCTTGGATTTCTTATCATAGAATCCAGCATTTGGGTAGCAGTAATAACTGGTTTGGCATTTTCATTACATTTTTTGATTAAATTTTTCTGAATAACAGGGATTTTTTCAGCTGCTATTTCAACACCTAAATCTCCTCTAGCAACCATTAATCCATCAGATACCTCTATAATTTCATCTATATTGTCAACTGCTTCTTGATTTTCAATTTTAGGTATAATTTTTACATCTTCTGCATTTTCTTCCTCAAGCAATTTTCTGATTTCAATTACATCTGAAGCTTTTCTAGTAAAAGAAGCTGCTATAAAATGAATATCCTGTTTTAGACCAAATTTAATATCCGAAATATCTTTTTCAGTTAAAGGAGGTAATTGAACTTTTACTCCTGGTAAATTTACACCTTTCCTTGAACCAAGTTCTCCACCATTTTGAATCTTACATTTTATTTCACTACCTTTAATTTCTTCAACAATTAATTCAATAAGGCCATCATCAATTAAAATTTGTGATCCTTCTTCTAAATCAGAAGGAAGATTTTTATACTGAACAGAAAATCTATCTGCATCACCTTTTATTTCTTCAGTTGTGATTATGGTTTCTTCTCCCTTTTCTAATTGAACTTTTCCTTCTTTTAAATCTCCTGTTCGAACTTCTGGACCTTTAGTATCAAGCATTAAACCTATTGGTTTATTAATTTCTTTTGAAATTTTTTTAACCATATCAATTCTTTTCTTTTGTTCTTCATGATTTCCATGGGAAAAATTAAATCTTGCTACATCAAGTCCAGAATCAATAACCTCTCGTAAAATTTCTTCATCATCAGTAGCTGGACCTAAAGTACAAACAATTTTGGTCTTTCTCATCTAATCGCCTCCTCAGATTTTTATAAAGAAAGTATATGGGCCAATTCAAAGATATCTTGATCAATAGTTTTTTCTTTAGATAAAGCCTCTTCTAAACCACAGGTATCTATACTATTATTTATAAAACTAACCATTTTACTTGATTCACCATTTTTAAGCAATTTAACAGATTCTGCTCCCATTTGACTGGCGACAATTCTATCCATGGCAGTAGGGCTACCACCACGCTGTAAATGACCTAAAATAATTACTCTTGTCTCAAGACCAGTCTTTTCTTTTATTTTTTCTCCAATATAAAAAGCTTTACTTTCATTAATATCTCTATTAGTTTTAAAATCTTCTCCAATTCCTTCAGCAACTAAAATAATACTATGCAATTTACCACGATCATAACCATGCTGAATTTTATTACAAACATCATCAATAGTAAAATCAATTTCTGGAATTAAAATAGATTCAGCTCCACCAGCAAGTCCAGTTCTTAAAGTAAGAAAACCTGAGTTTCTTCCCATAGTTTCAACCACAAAAGTTCTTTCATGAGAAGTGGCCGTATCCCTAATTTTGTTTATTGCATCTAAAATTGTATTCATAGCTGTATCAAAACCCAGGGTATAATCTGTACAGGCCAGATCATTATCGATAGTTCCCGGGATTCCAATTGTAGGGAAACCAAAGTTTTTAGAAAGAGCTAATGCCCCTCTAAAACTTCCATCTCCTCCGATTACTACCAAACCCTCAATTTCATTTTCTTTTAAACTTTTTACAGCTTTTTTCTGTCCTTCTTCTGTTTTAAATTCTTCACAACGAGCTGAATGAAGTATTGTTCCTCCTCGATGAATAATATCAGCTACTGAACTCCTATTCATACTATAAATATCTCCATCTATTAATCCTGCATATCCGCGCTGAATTCCTGCTACCTCTATATCATAATAAATTGCAGTCCTAACTACTGCTCTTATAGCAGGGTTCATTCCAGGAGCATCTCCTCCACTAGTCAATACGCCAATTTTATTCATTGCTTTTACCTCCTGTTGAAATAATTATAATTTAATTTTTTTCTTTATTTCTCTGATATTCACCAATTTTTCTAAATTTATTATACCTTTTTTCAATCAATTTATCTTTATCAATATTTTTTAGTTCATTAATTGCAGCTAAAATTTCATCTTTTAATATTTTTGCTGCTTGATCTGGATCTTTATGAGCTCCTCCAATAGGTTCCTTAATTATTTTGTCTATAATATTTAAATCAAATAGGTCTTTAGAAGTTAAAGAAAGAGCTTTAGCAGCTTCAGAAGCTTCATCAGAATCTTTCCAGAGTATAGCAGCACAGGCTTCAGGAGAACAAACCGAATAATAACTATATTCAAACATCATAATTTTATCTCCAAGTCCAATACCTAAAGCTCCACCACTACCACCTTCACCAATTACAATAGTAATAATAGGAACTTTTAAATCAGACATTTCCATTAAATTAGTAGCAATTGCTTCAGCCTGACCTCTTTCTTCAGCCCCTATTCCTGGATAAGCTCCAGGAGTATTAATTAAAGATATTACAGGTCTATTAAATTTTTCTGCCTCTTTCATTAAACGCATTGCTTTGCGATAACCTTCAGGATGGGCCATCCCAAAATTTCTTTCTAAATTTTCATTAGTAGTCTGACCCTTTTGATGCCCAATAATAGTAATAGGTTGTTCCTCAACAATTGCTATACCACCTATTAAAGCAAGATCATCTCCAAATCTCCTATCACCATGTAATTCTACAAAAGTACTGGAAATTCTATTAATATAGTCTCTGGTTGTTGGTCTTTCTTGGTGACGGGCAATTTCTAAAAGTTGAGCAGGTTCCAAATTTTCATATATTTCTTCTCTTAAGTTATCTGCTTTATTTTCTAAAGTTATTATTTCATCAGTTAAGTCAACACCTTTTTCATCCATAAAATCCTTTAAATCACTAATTTTTTTATTTAATTCAATTAACGGTTTTTCAAATTCAAAATAATTACTGGGCATCATTAATCACTCCAGCCTCATGTATTTTTAAAATATCTCCTAAAGTCGCTTTCATTTTCTTTCTATGAACAACTTTATCAATCATACCATGTTCAAGTAAAAATTCAGCACTCTGGAAATCATCAGGTAATTTTTTGCTTATTGTTTGCTTAATAACTCTTGGACCGGCAAAAGCTATAAGTGTACCAGGTTCTGATATAATAATATCACCTAAAAGAGCAAAACTAGCAGTTACTCCACCTGAAGTAGGATCAGTTATAACTGAAACAAAAAGGTTACCATTTTTGTGCAGTTTTTTAATTGCAGCACTTGTTTTAGCCATTTGCATTAAAGATAACATACCTTCCTGCATTCTGGCTCCACCTGCTGCACTAAAAATTATAAGTGGTTTATTTTTCTCAATTGCTTTTTCAATAGCAATAGTGATTTTTTCACCAACTACTGAACCCATACTGGCTCCCATAAAATTAAAATCCATTACAGCAATAATTACCTCATGACTGTTAATTTTTGCTTCACCAGTTACAACAGCTTCATTTTTCCCAGTTTTATTTTTGGCTTCTTCCATTTTTTTATCATATTCTGGAAAATCAAGAGGATTTTTGCTGCTTATATCGGCAGCAAATTCTATAAAACTATCTTCATCTATAGTAAGGGCCAAACGATCTTCAGCAGATAATCTTAGATGATAATCACATTTGGGACAGACCATTGAATTTTCAGCAAGTTTTTTATTAAAAACTATTTCATTGCATTTTTTACATTTTGTCCAGAGCTTATCATTATTTTTTTCACGCACATCTCTTTTTTCACTTTTCTTACTTTTTTTACTACGATTTTTTACAGTTACATAATTATTCTTTTTACTGAAAAAATCTTTAAACATTATTAATCACTCCTATTTAATTCCTGATCTTTAAAAAACAAAAACCAGTTCCTGTTTTATGAGGGACTGGTTAATATCAAAAATCTATTCACCTGACTTTATACTTCCATGCTTGGAAACTATTTCAGCTTCACCTCTAATTTTTATTGCAGAAGTATGTTCGGTAAATTGAGCTAGCAATACCTCTCCTTTGTCAAGCTTTTCTGTATGATTAAATGTAGTACTTTTTCCTCGCGTTAAACCTATTATTGTGACTCCATCTTCCAGAGCTTTTATTGTTACAAAATCAGCCTCAATATTCATTACCAGACCTCCTGTTTAATTTATCATATCCTTTTTTTTATTTAATGTCAAGTAAATAAAATTTTACAAATCAACCCAAAGTTATAATACTTTTAAATTTTCTTTTCTAAAAATACTTATCAATTTATTTTTAACATTTTCATTTTCTAAATTCAACCAGTAAGATTTATCACTCAAAATTATTTTATTATTAATTTTAAAAAATACCGGTGATTTTCCACTATTTTTCCCTATAATAAATTTTGCTTTGGATAGTTCTTTTTTATCCAATTTAGCATCTCTTAAATTCATCACTACAAATTTTCTTTTAAGAGAAATTATTTGGTTGGCTATTAAACTATCTCCATCTTTAAAATAACCATTAATAAAGACAATTTCTCCTTCTTCTAAATTAAAGTCTAAACTTTTATACAAATCTGGAAATACAACTATATTTATTTTTCCATTCCAATCTTCAATTGTTAAAAAAGCCATCTGATTATTTCTTTTAGTAACATGGTTTTTCTTTTCTAATATAAGACCTGCTGTATTAGCTTTAAAATATCTAAAATCTTTACCTTCTTCTAAATCATCACTGGTAAAATTAGTTAATAAATCAATTTTTTCTTGATAAGGATCAAGAGGATGACCGGAAAGATAAACACCTAAATACTCTTTTTCCCAGCTTAATTTGTCAGTAGTACTTAAATGGTCAACATCTGGAAATTCTATTTCCTCATTATAAAAATCATCATCTTCAGTCAAATCAAAAAATGAAGTTTGGCCATTACTTCTACCTTTTTGCATTTTAGAATATCTGTTATATAGCTCCTCATATTTTATTAACATTTGAGAACGATTTACAGCAAAACTATCAAATGCACCAGCTTTAATTAAAGCTTCAATCATATTAATATTGATATTAGAAAGATCAACTTTTTTAAAAAAGTCATGAAAACTTTTATATGAATCATCTTTTCTATCTTCAATTATAGATTTAATAGCTTTTTTTCCTAAATTTTTAATAACCTTTAACCCAAAACGAATACTATTTTCTGAGGTAGTTGTAAAATCATTATAACTTTCATTTACATCAGGAGCCAAAACATTTAGCCCCATATTTTTTGCTTCATCTATATATATTGCCACTTTATCTAAATTGCCCATAACTGATGATAAAAGAGCTGCCATAAATTCTGCCGGATATTTTACTTTTAAATATGCTGTTTGATATGCTAGGAGTGCATAAGCAGCACTGTGAGATTTATTAAAACCATAACCAGCAAAATATTCCACCTGATCAAATATTTCATTAGCAGTTTTTTTATCTATTCCATTTTGGGCTGAACCTTTAACAAATTTTTCTCTTTCTCTGGCTATCAACTTTTTCTTTTTTTTGCCCATTCCTCTTCTTAAAAGATCGGCTTCTCCCATTGTATAACCTGCTAATTCACTTGCAATCTCCATAACCTGCTCCTGATATAAAATTAAGCCAAATGTATCTTTTAAAATAGGTTCAAGTTTAGGATGAAGGTATTCCACTTCTTTTTCTCCATGTCTACCTTTTATAAAATCATCTACCAAACCACTATTTAGGGGACCTGGCCTTCCTAAAGCTAAAAGGGCAATAATATCAGAAAAATTTTCTGGTTGAAGCCTTTTATTTAAATCCTGAAACAAATAAGATTCCATTTGAAAAACTCCAAGGGTTTCTCCCTTGCTGAGCATATTATAAACTTCCTGATCATCTAAAGGTATATCATCAATATTTATCTTTTTATTAAATCTTTTTTCTATAAGACTAAGGGTATTTTCAATTACTGTAAGATTTCTTAATCCTAAAAAGTCCATCTTAAGCAAACCCATATCTTCTAATTCATCCATTGGAAGTTGGGTTATAACACTTTCATCCTGTAATTGTAATGGTACTAAATTAATCAAATCTTCTGGCCCAATAATAACACCAGCTGCATGGGTAGAAATATGTCTGGGCATCCCCTCAAGACCTTTAGCAAATTTTATCAAATTAGCTGTATCTTCATCTTTTTCTACTTCTTTTTTTAATTTTTCACTTTTTTCAAGGGCTTTATCTAAAGTTATTCCATGTTGGTGAGGAATCATTTTAGCTATTCTATCAACTTTTCCATAAGAAAGATCAAGGGCTCTCCCCACATCTCTAACAGCTGCTCTAGCGGCCATTGTCCCGAAAGTCCCAATTTGAGCTACCCTTTCTTTTCCATATCTATCTTTCACATATTCTATTATTTCATCTCTTCTTTCATCAAAATCAATGTCAATATCGGGCATAGTGACTCTTTCAGGATTTAAAAATCTTTCAAATATCAGTCCATATTTTAAAGGATTTATTTTGGTTATTCCCAGAAGATAGGAAACAAGACTCCCGGCAGCTGAACCTCTTCCTGGACCCACTCTAATTCCTTCTTTATTTGCATAATCAATAAAATCCCAAACTATTAGAAAATAAGAAATATAGCCCATTTCTGAAATTATGCGAAGCTCATATTCCAGTCTTTCTCTTGCTTTTTCTGAATTAGTCAGATTTTTTTCTTTTAACCCTTTTTCACATTTTTCTCTTAAAATCTGTGCAGGTTTTTTATCATCAGCCCCTGGGTAATCAGGTAAATGAAATTGACTAAAATCAAAATCAACTTCACACCTTTCTGTTATTTTTACTGTATTTTCATAGGCTGAGTTTATTTTTGGAAATAACTCTCGCATTTCAGAAGCTGACTTAAAATAGAACTCATCTCCATTAAAAGTCATTCTATTTTCATCATTTATAGTAGTTCCTGTTTTTAAAGCAAGTAAAATATCGTGCATTTCTGCATCTTCTTTATTTAAGTAATGAGTATCATTGGTCACTACCATAGGTAAATCCATTTCATTAGCCAAGTGGATAAGTTTATTATTAGCACGCTTTTCCTTGGGTATATTATGGTCCTGTAATTCTATAAAAAAGTTATCCTGACCAAAAATAGCCTGATATTCTTTCACAGCTTTTTGAGCTTTTTCCCTGTTATCTTCTAGAAGCAATTGTGGTATTTCTCCCTGGATACAGGCTGAAAGCGAAATCAAACCTTCTCTATTATTATAAAGCAAATCTTTATCAACACGAGGTTTATAATAAAAGCCTTCAAGCCAACTTTTTGATACAATTCTCATTAAGTTTCTAAAACCTTTATTATTTTGAGCTAATAAAATAAGATGATATCTTTTTTGACTTTTTTTCGTAAATCTATCTTCTGGTGCAAGGTATACTTCACAGCCTAAAACAGGCTTTATACCTGCATTTTTAGCTTTTTTGTAAAACTGCATTATCCCATATAAAACTCCATGATCAGTCATAGCAACAGCTGACATGTTGTTTTCTTTTGTATGTTTAATTAAATCATCTACTCTAACTGCTCCATCGAGAAGACTGTATTCTGTATGATTATGGATGTGGTTGAAGTCTTTCATGACTTACTTCACCTGCTTTCTATTACA
>DATFIM010000165.1 GCA_035270125.1 Halanaerobiales bacterium
CTTTTAATTTTTTTACCATTTTTTCTGCAATCCCTGGCTTACCTCCCAGAAAATATACAGAATAATCTCTATTATAATCAGAATAACTAAGTATTTCTGTTAAAATATCAAACCCAGATACTCTTTCCTCAATATCTAAATTAAAAAGATTGGAAGCTAATAAAACACCAGCTCCATCTGGCAAACTTAAATCTGCACCATTCAAAATTTTGGCCAATTCATCATTTTTTCTGGCTCTCATAATCATTTCAGCATTGGGAGTTACAACTACAGCCTTTTTATTCTTATCAATATAAGAAAAAATTTCAGCACAACTTTCTTTCATTGAAATCTTATTTATTTTTACTCCCAAAATATCAACTTTATTTGCTTTCATTTTTAACTCCTTAAATCAGATTCAAAATTTTTTCTACATTAGCTACAGCTTCTTTTCTATAATTTTTCATTTTTTTAGCTAAATTACTGCTGATTTTTTCTTTATTATTCCAGTAATTATCTATAATCTCTTTTAAATCACTATAATTGCAATTTTCAGTAGTTAACTGTGTTTCCAAATTAAGATCCTCTAATAAACTATCAACTTTAGGATCATAACTTATACCTACAAACGGAACTTCATTAATTGCAGAAAAAATAAGGGAGTGTAATCTTACTCCCAGGAAAAAATCAAAAGTTTGAAAAAATGAAATCATTTCTGCCGGTTCCAGTTGTTTTTTTAAGATTAGAGCCGGTTTTTCCATCTTTTCTTTTAATTTTTGGCAGACTTTTAGATCCTCTGTTAAATGCATAGGTAAAATAATTATTTGACCCTCACTTTTTTGCTGAAGATAATCAGCAGCCTGGGCCATACTATCTAGATAACCATTATTTTTCCAGTTGCGAGGTGAAACTCCAATTATAGGAGTTGAATCTCTATCTATTTTTTCCTTTTTTAAAAAATCAGTTATTATTTTTTTAGGCTGTACTACTTTTATCCCATATACAGGGTCAACAGTTTCTTTTATTAAGTTTTCTTTTATCCCAATTTTTTTTAATAATTGAGCTGAATTATGGTCACGAACAGTAATTAAATCAGTTCTATTCCCAATCCATTTAACCATTTTACGGGAAATTTTTTTATTTAAAGGTCCAATACCCTGAGCATAAAAAACAGTTTTATTTCCCAGCATATCAGCCAAAAAAACTAAAGCCAAATAATAAATAACAGAACGAACACTACTTACATCCTGAAGAAGACTACCTCCTCCACTCAAAAATATATCTGAAGATTTAAGTGTTTTTATTATTTTACTAAAATCATTACGTTTTACAGCCCGTACTCCATACCGCTGAGAGGTAAGGGCAGGTGACTGGGATAAAACTGTTATTTCAATATCATTGCTTTTTTCCTGAAAAAGATTGATCATTGAATAAAGAATGGCCTCATCACCTAAATTATCAAATCCGTAATAACCGGATATAACAATTTTTTTAGTCATCCAGAAGCCACCTTTCCCTAACTTTATTTAAATATTTAAATAGGTAAATAAAAATAAATCCAATTAAAAGCCCCAACCAGACACCATGGAAACTTCTAATCAAAGATATTTTTAAAGGAATATGAATATGGGCAAAAGTATTTATAACAGTTATCTGTCCAATTGTTGCAAATACCAGGACCGGAATCATAATCATAAATGCCTTAATTTTATCTTTAAAATATAATCCTAAAAGTAAAATAGGATGACCAATCAAAAACGACTTAAAACGAGGTCTAACATATAAAATATCCTCCAGAAATTCCCTGAACCAGCTTTCTATATCCAAAACCGGGATAAAGGAAAAATTACCTGATCTGGCCAGATAAATTATTGCTGCCAGACCTAAAAAACCTACAATTAAAATATCCCTGACCTTTATTCTATAATCAAGAAAGTCTTTTAGAAGTTTATAATTTTCTTTTAAACTATTATTATTCAAAAATTCTTTTCTTAAATAATACCATAATACCAAAATTAAAGGTAGTAAAAAGGCTACTTTTACACCTCTGAATTTGTCGATACCTGCTAAAAAACTCAAATGAGAAAGACTGGCTGCCATTAATAAAGCTCCAGTTAATGAAATTAAAATTGTCTTTCCAAAAGATTTTAAATAATTTTCTTTTTTGTCAATAAATTGAGTTATAATTGCAAATGCAGGGAAAACCACACTACTACCTAAAGCAAGAAGTTTTCGTAAAAACATTATTTTATCTATATATATAAAACCACTTATAGCAATAATTACGAAAAAGAGCAATAAGTAAAATAGTCTATTAAATTTTACTCCAAGCAATTTTTCTAAAAGTATAATTCCAATTACAGCAATACCCAATCCAATCAAATAGAGCATTAATGGAGAATTTGAAAAAAAGT
The DNA here is from genome assembly GCA_035270125.1 of Halanaerobiales bacterium. Classification (NCBI taxonomy): domain Bacteria; kingdom Bacillati; phylum Bacillota; class Clostridia; order Halanaerobiales; species Halanaerobiales bacterium. The sequence continues at coordinate 2,394 of DATFIM010000165.1, forward strand.
CATAACTTTGAGCACTACCTATACTAAAACCTTCATTTTTTAGACCGGTAGTTAAATCATTCAAAAAGTTTTTATTTAATTCAGCTATTTTTAAATCATCTTTAGTTTCTAAAAATGGTTTTAAATATAGGATGCGGACATCTCTTTCTCTTACTGCTCTTAAATAGCGGTCAACAACTTTTTTTGAATTATATTTTTCCATTTCTGCCTGTTCTATACTATGTACCCGCAGTAAATCATATTCTAAAAGATGGCCAAGATTTTCCGCTCCTTTTTGTTTGGCAATAAAAGATTCTATTTTCGCAAATTTTATATTATTGTTTTTTAATATCTCAGCTGTTTCAGCCAAATTATGATTATAACCACTGATTGTATTTCCAGCAAAAATAGTATAATCAGCAGTAATATTTTTTAAAAGAAGTTGATCATTTTTATCATCCCAATTAATACTATTTTCATCATTAATAACTCTTGGGATAACTTTTAGTCCGCTTTTTTCTATTTCAGAAATTAAATCATTGTCAAAACCAAGAGAAAGAGAAAGATATTCATATCCCCACTCTGGAAAAAATACTAATAATTTATTTTTTTCAAAGCCTTTAGACTTGATTTCTATATTTATTAACTTTTCCCAGCTATTGATTGAATTTTCTGCTCTTTTAATCAAACTTTCTCCTTCAAATATTAAAAAAGCTGAATCAGAATCATAGGAAAAATTTTCATAAATCTCTTTTATTTCAGAAATCATTTTTCTTTTAATTAGTTCTTCTCCTCTGATTATCTGTATATCTTTGCTATTTTGAAGATTTTGTAGAGTATCTTCATAAACTGCTATACCACTTACTCCATATTCTTTTAAAGTGGAAAAAGATAATTTAACTTCATCTTTATTTAATTCCTGGAACTGTCTGATATCATAGACTAAATCTACATTATTATTTTTTTCTTCTACC
>DATFIM010000166.1 GCA_035270125.1 Halanaerobiales bacterium
CTTCAAATGGAATTTGCATAATAACTTTTTCTCCCATACCTATTAGTTTAACATCAACTCCTACTTTTCTCAATTCTTTTTCAGCGTCTATAATATTTTTATTTATTACATTAGGGATTTTGACCTGTTGATTATTTTTTAAACTTGAATGATTTTCGGAATTTTCAGGAGAGATATCTTTATAACGTAGAATATCGTGTAGAATATTTCTAAAAACAGGTGCAGCTATTTGGCTACCATAATAGCTTTCACCAGAAGCATCATATAAAACAACTAAAACTACAAATTGAGGATTATCTGTTGGTACCATACCAATAAAAGATGAATCATATATTTCATTATTATAATGTTTGGCAGTACCTGTCTTTCCTCCTATACTAAAACCATCTATACTGGCATTTTTACCTGTTCCATCATCAACAACTTTTTTTAGAAGTTCTCTAGTTCTTTTAGCAGTATTTTTAGTAACAACCTGTCTGACAGGTGTTTTTTTAATTTTTTGCACAATATTATTTTTTTCATCAGTAATTTTATCCACTAATTTAGGTTCAAGTAAAGTACCATCATTAGCAATTGCAGAAACAGCAGTAATTAATTGTATTGGAGTAACAGCAATCCCCTGTCCAAAAGACATTGTAGCCAATTCTACTGGACCTGTTTTTTCATAAGAATTAAGTATTCCTTTTGCCTCACCAGGTAATTTAATAGCAGTTTTTTCACCAAAACCAAAAGATTCTATATAATTATAAAATTTTTCAGTGCCAACTCTCATTCCTACCTGAACAAAACCTGGATTACAGGAATTTTTAACTACCTCTGTAAAACTTTCATGCCCATGACCGGCAGTTTTCCAACAAGAAATACTTTCTCCTTCTACTTCTACACTACCTGAACAATAAAATGGATCTCCTTCACTAACAACCCCCTCTTCAAGAGCAGCAGCAGTAGTGATTATCTTAAAGGTTGAACCAGGTTCATAGTTATCAGTAATTGACTTGTTTCGCCATTTGTTTTTTGAATAATCAGCAAAATTATTAGGATTATAATCAGGAGTGCTTGCCATAGCTAAAATTGATGCATCATCGGGATTCATTACTATCGCACTGGCTCCAGATATTTCAAATTTATCCATGGCATTATCTAATTCCCGTTCTACTATATATTGAATTACCTCATCAATAGTTAAGTAAATATTATACCCTGTTTTGGAGGGGATATCTTTTTTGACACTATCTGGAAGTATTCTTCCGGCAGCATCTTTTTCAATTAATTTTTTTCCAGCTAATCCCTGTAAATATTTATCATAAGAAAGTTCAATACCCTCCAGCCCCTGATTATCAATACCAGCAAATCCTAAAACCTGACTTGCTAAATCATCTTTTGGATAATATCTTTGACTTTCTTCTTTGAAAAAAATCCCATCTGTTTCTAATTCATTAATTTTTTTAACTACAGTTTCATTTACTTTTCTCTTAAGATATTTTGCACTTGCATCACTGCTTAATCTTTTATATATAATTTCATAATCCATATCTAAAATATCTTCTAATTTTCCTGCAAGTTTTTCAGGATTTTCTACTTCTTCAGGAATGGCAACTACAGTTTGAGCACTTGTATTTACTGCCAGTTGATTACCTTTAACATCATAGATATTTCCTCTTTTTGATTCAATATTTAATTCTCTTAGTCTTTGACTTAAAGCTATTTTTTCATATTTTTCACTATTTACGACCTGAATCCAGAAAAATTTACCAATAAAAAACAAAAAGAGAGTGGTTAATATAATTAATAAAAATATTAACCTATTTCTTATTATATTTTCTTTATTTTCTTTGTTTTTTAACATATATTTCCTCCTTTTTAAGGAGAACTGGCGTTAACTGTATCTAATTTCTTAATTAAGTTATGTATCCCTTGAACAAAATTCATATTCTTATTTTGAGTTTCATTTTTTTGGATATTATCTTCCTGGTTATTAATTGCTACATATTTTACCTCTTTTGCTTCAACCATTCCTAAATCATTTTTAGCAATTTTTTCTATTTTTCTTAGTGAAATCTTTTTTGTTACTTCTATTTCCAATTTTTTATTTTTTTCTTTCAGAGAATTTAATCTAGTTTCTAGTTCTTCTGTTTTATAGGAAAGATGGGTAATTGTAACTGCCTGTGAAATTTGAATAGCAAATAAACTACCAATTATAATTAATACTACTACAAAGGTAACAAATATATCTTTATTCTTATTTCCCTTTTCTTGATTATTATTAAAGTTTTTATAATCTATTCTTTCTTTTCTTTGTAACATATTAATCACCCACCTCTCAATTTTTAACTCTCTCTGCCACTCGTAATTTTGCACTTCTTGCTCTTCTATTTTCCTCTACTTCTTTTTCAGTAGCTCTAATAGGACTTTTAGTGATGATGTTTACTTCGCGTTTTTTATCACATGCACAAATTGGAAAATCAGGAGGACAAATACATTTTTTATTTAAATATTTAAAAGAATTTTTTACTATTCTATCTTCAAGAGAATGGAAGCTTATAATACAAATTCTTCCTCCGGGCTTTAAATTAAAAACAACTTTTTTAATCATTTCTTCAAGTTGTTTTAGTTCATTATTTGTTTCAATACGTAATGCTTGAAATGTTCTTCTTGCTGGATGGCCACCTTTTCTTCTTACCGCTTTGGGAATAGCTGCCTTAATAATTTCTACAAGTTCAGTTGTAGTTTCTATAGCTTTTTTCTTTCTTTCTTCAACTATAAATTCAGCTATTCGAGCTGCCCAGTTTTCTTCTCCATAGTTAATTAAAATTTCTTCTAGTTCTTCTTTGGAATATTTGTTTATAATGTCTTTAGCACTTAAATTCTGATCTAAATTCATTCTCATATCAAGTGGTCCTTCTTTTTGATAACTAAAACCTCTTTTAGGATTATCTATTTGAGGTGAGGAAAAACCTAAATCAAAAAGCATACCGTCAACTTCTTTTATATCTAATTCATCTAATATTTTCGGAATATTTATGAAATTATCATGAATCATTTTTATATTTTTTTTATTTTTAAAGTTTTTTCTAACCTCTTTTATTGCTTTCTTATCTCGATCTATAGAAATTAATTTTCCTTTATTGTTTAATTTTTCATGTATAGCACTGCTATGTCCACCTCTACCTAAAGTACCATCTATGTAAATTCCATCTTTTTTGATATTTAAATAATCAATACATTCATTTAATAGAACTGGCTGATGATTATATTTCATAATAACTCTCCTTTTATATTCCCAATTCTTCCATCTGTTCTGCTATTTCTTCATATGAATCTTCTGCTTCAGTTAGATAACCATCCCACTTTTCATTAGCCCATAGTTCTATTCTATTAGCAAGTCCAATAATAACAGTTTCTTTATCCAAGTCAGCATATTCTCTTAAATTTTTTGGAATAGAAATCCTTCCCTGTTTATCAAAAGAACATTCAGTAGCACCAGAAAAGAAAAAACGCACAAAGGTTCTAGTAGATTTCTTTGTTATTGGTAGAGAGGTTAGTTTATCCTCTAACTTTTTCCATTCTTCTTTAGGATATACAAACAGGCAATTATCCAGACCTCTTGTCATAACAAAAGATTCTCCTAAATCATCTCGAAATGAGGCAGGAATAATTACTCTACCTTTTTTATCCATATTATGATTATATTCTCCCATAAACATATAATATCACCTTCTACCACATAATCTCCACTAATCACCACTTTATACCACTCTATTTCTTATATTCTTTGTAGCCAAAAAAAATCCTTTTTTTATCTGAAGTTTTTTTGTTTTTATTAAGATTTTTTGTATAAATAAGAAAAAAGGATTAATCGCCAGACGATTAATCCTTTAAAATAACAAATATTTAATTTTCTTTTTTATTTTTTGGTTCATTTTGATGATCATATATTAAATCTATACCTCTTCTAAGACTTTTACTACCAAATTTATCTTTTATTTCAAAAATCGTTTCATTTAATTTTTCTTTTTTAATATTTTTTTCAAATAAAGAAAGTTGTTGTTCATTGTCAGGAGAGAGATTAGAAACTCCAATTCCTAATAATCTAATAGGTTTATTATTAAGTAAATTATTATTTATTAAAAGTTTTTTAGCCAGATCATAAATAGAGTCAGTACTGTTGATATAATTTTTAACAGTTTTTCTTCTTGTATAAGTTTTAAAATCAGAATATCTTACTTTTATAAAAACTGTTTTACCTCTTAGATCTTTATTATGTAACCTCTCTGATACTTTATCAGTCATTCCCATAAGTGCAGAAAATATATCTAATTTAGAAGTTAAATTATCTGAAAAAGTTTCTTCCTGACTAATGGATTTAATTTCTTCTTCAGAAATTACTTCCCTATTATCTTTTCCTCTTGCAAGATTATATAATTTTATACCTAATTTACCAAATTGATTTTCTAACTCATACTTAGGTATTTTTTTTAACATACCAATAGTTTTTACACCCTGTTCATGTAAAAGCTCTTCAGTTTTATTTCCTACTCCCCACAACATTCCAATCGGTAAATCATCAAGAAAATCATCTACTTCATCTGTATAAATTATTTTAAACCCATCAGGTTTATCAATTGTTGAAGCTAATTTTGCCAAAAATTTATTTTTTGATATACCTACAGAAGCAGTAAGTCCAACCTTATCTTCAATTTCATTTTTTATTTTTTTCCCTATTTTCTCACTTGTACCAAATAGTTTATGACATCCTTTTAAATCAAGAAAAGCCTCATCAATTGATATTTTTTCAACTTTAGGAGTATATTTGTGAAAAATTTTATGTATTTCTATAGATAGTTCTTTGTATCTTTCCATTCTCCCTGATATATAAATACCATTAGGGCAAAGTTTTTTAGCTTTATAAATAGGCATAGCTGAATGTACTCCATATTTTCTTGCTTCATAAGAAGCAGTAGATACTACTCCTCTGTTATTCATATCTACTCCTCCAACAATAACAGGTTTCCCTTTAAGCTCAGGATTATCCAACATTTCTACCGAAGCATAAAATGCATCCATATCAACATGCATTATATTAACTTTTTTCATTTTAATCCCTTCTTAGTTTTTATTAGAAAAATAATCTAAATTCATAACCTCTTTTGTTTCTTTCATCGTTTCTTTAGCAATTTTTCTTGCCCTTTTAGTTCCAGTATATAATATTTCATCAACTAATTCAGGATTTTTTTCATATTTAACTCTTCTTTCTCTCATAGGTTCAAGTAATTCATTAATAGTATTAGTCAATCTATTTTTACAGGCAACACATCCGATTTCACCAGCTCTACATTTTTTTTCAATCTCATCAGCATTTTCTTCATTAAATGCCTGATGGTATTCAAAAACAGTACAAACTTCAGGATGACCTGGGTCATCAATTTTTATTCTAGCAGGATCAGTAACTGCTTTATTAATTTTTTCTTTAACAGTTTCAGCTGAATCAGAAAGGAAAATAGCATTATTTAAACTCTTACTCATTTTATTTTTCCCATCTAATCCTGATAATCTTGGAAAATCCCCAACTAAAGCTTCTGGTTCTGGAAAAACTTCACCATATAAATTATTAAATTTACGAACAATATGTCTGGTCTGTTCAATGTGAGGTAATTGATCTTCTCCAACAGGTACAAGATCAGCTTTACAAAAAGTAATATCCGCTGCCTGACTAACAGGATATCCTAAAAAACCATAACTCATATCATCATAACCATATTGTTCTGATTCAGATTTGATAGTTGGATTGCGTTTTAATTGATTTACTGTAACAATCATGGAATAATAAACTGTAAGTTCAGCAATTTCAGGAATCATTGATTGAATTAAAATAGTAGTTTTTTCAGGATCTATACCAACTGCTAAATAATCCATTGCTACCTGTCTCACATCCTGAGATATCTTAGCTGGAGATTCAAAATTTGTTGTTAATGCCTGAACATCTGCAATAATTAAAAAAGTTTCATATTTATTTTGTAATTTAACTCTATTTTTTAAACTTCCTACATAATGACCAAGATGTAACTTTCCAGTTGGCCTATCACCTGTTAAAATTCTTTTTGGACCATCATTTTCTTTATTACTCATATATACCACCTCATTTATTATTTTCTGAATAATTTTCTTTAATAATATCAAATCACACTAAATTGTTCAATTATTTATCACTTGATTTTTAGATAAATATTTGTTAGACTTAAAATGATAATAATAATTATTAATAAGGAGCGATTCATATGTCAAAGAATACACGAATGACAAAACAAAGAAAAGCAATATTAAATATATTAAAAAATACTGATATCCATCCAACAGCAGACTGGATTTATGATCAAGTTAAAGAAGAAATCCCAAATATTAGTTTAGGAACTGTTTATAGAAATTTAAATGTTTTGGAAGAAATGGGAGAAATAATGGTACTTGATTATGGAAGTTCTTACAGTCGTTATGATGGAAATCCAGAAAATCATTATCACTTTAAATGTGAAAATTGTGGTCAGGTTTTTGATATTGAACACAGTGTAATTGAAGATTTAAATAAAAGAGTAAATGAAAATACTCCATTCAAAGTAAACACTCATCGTCTGGAATTTTATGGTTTATGCCCTGAATGTCAAAGAAAACAATAAAATATATAATTGATAATTCAAGCTGGAACTTTTAAAGTTCCAGCTTTTTTATTTTTAATATTATTTTTTTATTTTTTAAGAAATTTTTTCTATAATTTTATCCATTAATTTAATAAAACGCGGTTTTGTTTTTTCCGCAACTTCTATTACTTCTTCATGAGTCAGACTATCTTCAGGGTTTTCTTCAACAATATCTGTGATACAGGAAATAGCGAGATTTTGCATACCAGCATGAGTTGCAGCTATCAATTCAGGTACAGTAGACATTCCTACTGCATCAGCACCTATTAATCTTTGAAACTTACTCATAGCTGTAGTTTCATAGACAGGTCCAGTTATTGCCAAATAAGTCCCATTCATTACATGTTCATTAATTTCTTCAGCAGCATTATTTGCTAATTTAATAAGCTCATCAGGATGAGCATCAGTCATAGCAGGAAATCTTGGACCAATTTCCTCATCATTTTGTCCAATTAATGGATTAGTACCCATAAAGTTTAAGTGATCATTAATAATCATTAAATCTCCTGCTTTAAATGTAGTATTTAAACCACCAGCAGCATTAGTAATTATTAATTTTTCTACTCCAAGTTCTTTCATGACCCAAACTGGAAAAGCTAATTCTTTCATAGAATAACCTTCATAAAAATGTACTCTACCATTCATAGCAACTACATTTTTTCCATATTTTTTACCAATTACAAGTTCTCCAGAATGTCCTTCCACCGTTGAGGTAGGAAAATTAGGTATTTCTGAATATGATATTGATATAGAATCTTCAATTTCTTCACTATAATTACCCAATCCTGAACCTAAAATTATTCCTAATTCTGGAGTTTCTGATATTTTATTTTGAATAAAAGTAGCAGCTTCTTTCCGTTTTGTCTTCCATTCTAACATAATATCACTCCTAATTTTGTAATTCAATTTGTTTTTTAGCCATACTATCTGCTTTTTCATTATATTCATTTCCTGCATGACCTTTAACTTTCAAAAATTCTACATCAAATTTTTGAGATAGATTTTCTAATTCAACCCATAAATCTTTATTTTTAACATTCTTTTTTCCAGAAGTTTTCCATCCGTTTTTTTTCCAGTTGTTTATCCAATCAGTTATACCTTTTATCACATAACTAGAATCAGAAAAAACTTTTACCTTGCTACCTGCTCTTATTGCTCTTAAACCTTCAATAACAGCTTTTAATTCCATTCTGTTATTTGTTGTATCTTCTTGAAAACCACTAATTTCTTTTCTGGTATTTTCTCCAATAATAATTGCAGCATATCCCCCAGGACCTGGGTTTCCTGCACATGCACCATCAGTATAAATAATTACACTTTCTTTTTCTTCACTCACTATTCTTCCCCTTCCCTTTTTCGGTCATTTAAGAACTTAGTTATTTCCGGATTAATATTTCTGTAAGTTTTATAGGCAAATTGAATTTCATCTTCATTTTCGAATGCATCTAATATATTCTCCCAAAATTTTTCAGAAGTTGTTCTTCTTTTTCGCGGTTTACATAAATATCTAATCGTTAGTGCAACACCACTTGATTTTACTTTTGTATATACAATTGGAGTTAATTTTTGATAATTTTTACGTGCTGAATGTATTATACTTTCTTTTAAATTTTTATTAAGTTCTAAAGAATTCTTCTGGGCTATATCATTTAATATTGATTTTGCTTTTTTCCAATCACTTTCAAAAGTAATTAATACTGTTATTTCATTCCAAATTAACTCAAATCCCTTTGTAAAATTAGCTGTATTCATACTCAATACTTTACCATTAGGAATATTTACTATCCTACCAGTACTCTGTTCAGCGTCTACCCAATTACCAACTTCCATTAATGTAAATTCCATTAACTTAATGTCAATAACATCTCCTTTAACTCCGTCAATCTCTATTCGATCTCCAGAACTAAAAGGTCTTCGACTTAAAATATAGATCCAACCAAAAAAATTAATGACTACATCTCTAAGTGCAATAGCTAGACCTGCTGAAAATATTCCCAAAAATGTAAAAAGTGATTTAAAATTATTAACCCACATTGGTATTATAATAATTATAGCCAAAGAAACAGTAACATATGTATTTAATTTATACGATTTATATCTTTTCGATATATTCGAAACTTTATATTTAATTATTTTATTAATAATAAATCTACTTATAATTAATATTATTATTACAAAAAATGTATATAAATATTTTCCATTAAAATTTGATAAAAATGAAAGATTATTAATCATTCACTTCACTCCTCAGATTTATCTGACAGTTCTTCTAATAAATCAACTGCTTTTCTCATATGAGGAATAACTATAGAACCACCTACAATTAAAGCAATATTAAAAACTTCAAAAAATTCTTCTCTAGTAACTCCTTCTTCTTTACATCTTGTAATATGATATGTAATACAATCATCACACTTTAAAACCATTGAAGCAACTAAACCAAGCATTTCTTTAGTTTTTGAGGAAAGAGCCCCTTCTTCATAAGCTCTTGTATCTAAATTAAAAAAACGATTAATATTTAGATTTTTCTCTTCCAATATTTTTTCATTCATTTTTTCTCTAAACTCTTTAAATTCTGATAATTTATCACTCATTTTAGTTCCTCCTCAAATAATTTATACACTTTCGTATAATACATTATAACAGATAACTAATATAATTTAAATTAATATATAATTTTAATAGCTTAATAAAAAAAATAGTAAAATATGTACACATAAAAATGGCTCCCCGAGCAGGACTCGAACCTGCGACAAAGTGGTTAACAGCCACTCGCTCTGCCAGCTGAGCTATCGGGGAGCATTTATAAATTCTGGCAGCGATCTACTCTCCCACAAGGTCGCCCTTGCAGTACCAT
>DATFIM010000167.1 GCA_035270125.1 Halanaerobiales bacterium
ATGGTACTGCAAGGGCGACCTTGTGGGAGAGTAGATCGCTGCCAGAATTTATAAATGCTCCCCGATAGCTCAGCTGGCAGAGCGAGTGGCTGTTAACCACTTTGTCGCAGGTTCGAGTCCTGCTCGGGGAGCCATTTTTATATGTAATTACAAATTTGTGAAAAATAATTCATTTTATGATATAATAATTAAAAGAAATTATATATATTTTATAATTGTAATAAAGAAAATGGTTTATATAAGGAGGTATTAGTATATTTTGAATAAAAGAAAATTTTTTATTTTAATTATTTTTGTTTTACTTATATTTTCAATTTTAACTAGTAATTTTGTATATGCTAAGCCATTTTCTCCTAAATTTAATGTTAGAGGAATTTATGTCACTGGTTGGGTAGCCGGTATGCCAGAACGTATGAATAAATTAATTGAGTTAGTTGATAATTCAGTTCTAAATTCAATGGTGATTGATATAAAGGATGATGTTGGTTATTTAAGTTATAATTCAGAAGTTCCTTTGGCTAATGAAATTGGAGCTAATAAATCAAAAATAAAAGATATTAAAAGTCTTTTAGCTTTATTGGATAAACATGATATACATACTATCGGAAGAATTGTTGTGTTTAAAGATGAAATTCTGGCTTCACATAAAGAAGAATATTCTTTAACAATAAAAAGGCCTTTTAGTGGATCAGATTTTGTTAAAAAATATTTTAATGTAAATGATTTAATTAGTCTTGAAAGCAATGATTTGAACAAATCAGCTAAAGATTATTTAAATTTAAATAGTGAAGAACTTAAAATAGAGAATATAAATAAAATTTATAATGAGGATTATAAAATAGTAAAAAGTTCTAATTGGCTTGATCCTGATAATAGGGATGTCTGGAAATATAATTTTCAATTAGCAAAAGAGGCATTTGAATTAGGATTTGATGAAGTTCAGTTTGATTATATCAGATATCCATCTTTAAGAAATGGTTCATCAGTTTTTAATAAAAGTCATAATGAAAAAATTGAAGTTATTAATAAATTTGTAGAAACTGCTTATAAAGAATTAGATAGTTATAATAAAAAAATTTCAATTGATATTTTTGGATTAGTTACTTCAATTTCAAACGGTATGAGCATTGGACAGAAGTTTGAATCATTAAGTAAAAGTGCAAATATTATATCCCCAATGGTTTATCCTTCCCATTATTCAGCCGGTGTATTTAATTTAAAAAATCCAGAAACTAAACCTTATCAAACAGTTCATTATAGTATGAAAGATGCTTTGAAAAACACAAATTCAAAAGTGACTTTAAGGCCATGGCTTCAAGATTTTTCAATAAATCATAAATATGAAGCTAAAGATGTTATAGCACAGATAAAAGCAGTAGAGGAACTAGGTATAAGTGAGTGGTTATTATGGAATTCCAGTTCTCGTTATACTGAAGAGGCAATTAAACATTTTAAATTAAAAAAGAATTACGAAAAAAATCGTTATGAACTAGTACCGCCATATTAATATGGCGGTTTTATGTTTTGCTTATAAAAATGAAAATAGATGAATTGTAAAACTTCAGATTTAAGAGTATATATTTCTATAACTCATTATACGATATTAGATATTAAATAATTATCCATATTAGGACTTGCATTTTTATTTAAATAAGATATCATATAAGTAGAAGGTCAAAAATAGTCAAAGACAAACAGGAGGGTTGATTATGGCCAGTCTATCTGATCAGATAGAAAGACATCTAAAAAAATTATTGGACAAATATAGAGGAACAATAGAAATCAAAAGAAATAAATTGGCAGATGAATTTAATTGTGCTCCTTCTCAAATTAATTATGTATTAGATACTAGATTCACTTCTGAAAGAGGTTTTGTAGTAGAAAGTCAACGAGGTGGCGGTGGTTATATCAGAATTATCAAAGTTAAAATGAATTCTGAAAATAAAGCTCTTAAAAAAATATTGTCTAAATTAAACGGGATGGTTACCCAAAATGAAGCAGAAGGAATTATCCAAAGACTTTATGAAAACAACTTGATTAATGAACGAGAAAAACATATTATGGAAATGGTTGTACATCGGAGAGTTATTGGTGTTGATCTTCCTCATAGAGATTATATAAGAGGTAGAATTTTGCAATCAATGTTGGAGGTTATTATGAAATACGAAAAGGAGGAAGAATAAAATGCTCTGTCAAAGATGTGGTGAAAAAGAAGCAACAGTTCATCTTACAAAAATTATTAATGGAGAAAAAACTGAAATCTATCTTTGTGAAGACTGTGCAAAAGAAACAGGCCATTTAGATTTTAGTAATAATCCTTTTTCCATACAAAATTTACTTGCAGATATTCTAAATCCTAATCTAGATTCGATTCCTTCAAATCAAAAAGAAGTAAAATGTGACAATTGTGGAATGAGTTATAAGGAGTTTACTGAAAAAGGATTGTTTGGTTGTTCGGAATGTTATGATCAGTTTTCTGATAAAATAGATAGGCTTGCCAAAAGAATTCATGGAAGTGATAAACACATTGGTAAAGTACCAAAAAGACGTGGTGGAAAATTGCGAACTGAGAAAAAAATAGAAAATTTAAGAGAAGAAATGCAAAAAGCAGTAGATAAAGAAAATTTTGAAAAAGCAGCCAAATTAAGAGATGAAATTCATGATCTTGAAGATGATCTTAGAGGTGATCAAGATGAATAATAATTCTTATAATCTAAGTAAATGGATAACTGGTGGAGGGCCAGAATCAGATATAGTAATAAGCAGTAGAATTCGAGTAGCCCGTAATATAGAAAAAACGCCTTTTCCTCATCAAAGCAGTTCTGAAGATTTAAATAAAGTAATAGATCTGGTAAATAAAACAGTAGATAAAGATAATAAATTTGATTTAGATTATATAGATATGAATAAATTAAAAAAAGTGGATAAAAATGTGCTTGTTGAAAAACATCTAATTAGTCCTCCATATGCAAATTCAGATCATCAAAGAGGTATTTTCCTAAATAAAAATGAAGATATTAGTATTATGATAAATGAAGAAGATCATTTTAGAGTACAAATTTTAAAACCCGGTTTGCAACTTGATGAATGCTGGAAAATTGCAGATAATATTGATGATTTTTTTGAGGAGAATATTAACTTTGCTTTTTCAAAAAAATGGGGTTATTTATCAGCGTGTCCTACCAATATGGGTACTGGATTAAGATCTTCAGTAATGGTTCACTTACCTGCATTGAATATCACCAATAATATTGAAAAAATGTTAGGAGCTGTATCTCAGCTTGGATTGGCTGTTCGGGGCTTGTATGGTGAAGGTAGTAATTCAGCAGGTAATATTTATCAAATTTCAAATCAGATTACCTTAGGCCAAAATGAAAAAGATATAATAGAAAATTTAACCAGTGTAACTTTACAAATATTAGAACAGGAAAAACAGGCTAGAAAGCGTTTGTTAAATGAAAATAAAAATTTTCTTATAGATAAAATAAAAAGAGCATATGGTACTTTAAAGTATGCTCACATGATAAATAATGAAGAAGCTTTAGAATTATTATCATACTTAAAACTTGGTATAGATTTAGAAATAATAGATAATATTAAATCTGGTTTATTAAGCAAATTAATGGTTCTAATTAGACCTGCTCATATAGAAAAGTTTTTTGGGGAAGAAATTAATTCAGAACATCGAGACATAAAAAGAGCAAAATTAATACAAAAATATTTAAATACTAAGGAGGAATAATTTATGTTTGGACGATTTACTGAAAGAGCAAGAAGAGTACTAAGTCTTGCTGAAAAGGAAGCTAAAAATTTAAATCATAATTATGTTGGAACTGAGCATATATTGTTAGGTTTGGTTAAAGAAGGTCAGGGAATAGCAGCTAAAGCTCTTAACGAAAAAGGTATTAATGAAAAAAATGTTAAAGATAAAGTAATGGATATGATAGGTGAGGGAAAAAATGAAGCAGCAGATTCAATCGGTCTTACACCTCGTAGTAAAAAAGTATTGAATTTATCTATGGATGAAGCCAGGAAAATGGGACATAATTATATTGGTACAGAGCATATATTACTTGGTTTAATGAGAGAAGGAGAAGGTGTAGGAGTAAGAATAATTGCTGAACTTTCTGGTAATCTTAATGAATTAAAAGAAGAAGTAATAGAACTATTAGGTGGAGAAAAGAATATGCAAAAACAAAGTCAAAAATCTGATAGTGATACACCAAATTTAGATGAATATAGTCGAGATTTAACTGATATGGCAAAAGAAGGTAAACTTGATCCAGTGATTGGTAGAGATACCGAAATTGAAAGAGTAATACAGGTTTTAAGCCGAAGAACTAAAAATAACCCTGTTTTAATTGGAGAGCCTGGAGTTGGGAAAACAGCAATAATTGAAGGTTTAGCTGAAAGAATTATTGCAGAAAATGTTCCTGAATTACTTCTTAATAAAAGAGTAGTTGCCCTTGATTTGAGTGCACTTGTAGCTGGTTCGAAATACAGAGGTGAATTTGAAAAAAGATTAAAAGGTGTTATGAATGATATTACTGAGAATGGAGATGTTATCTTATTTATTGATGAATTGCATACTTTAATAGGCGCTGGAGCTGCTGAAGGAGCAATTGATGCAGCTAATATTCTAAAACCTGCCCTGGCTCGAGGAGAATTACAGGCCATTGGAGCAACAACTTTAGATGAATATAGAAAGCATATTGAAGAAGATGCAGCATTAGAAAGAAGATTTCAGTCAATTCTAATAGAGGAAAATACAACTGAGGAAGCAATTGAAATATTGAAAGGCTTAAGGGATCCTTATGAAGCACACCATAAAGTGCAAATAACCGATGAAACTATTAAATCAGCCGTTAATTTGTCTCACAGATATATAACTGATAGATTTTTACCAGATAAAGCTATAGATTTAATGGATGAAGCAGCTTCTAAAGTTAGGTTAAAAAATACCACCCGTCCTCCAAAATTTAAAAAGTTAAGTAATAAGTTAGAAGAAACGCAAAAAGAAAAAGAAGCTGCAGTTAAAAATCAGGAATTTGAAAAAGCTGCTGATCTTAGAGATGAAGAAAAGGAACTTAAAAAAGAACTTGAAGAAATTAAAGGAGACTGGCAACAGGAAAAAGGACGTAAGAACTCTACTGTTACTCCAGATGATATTGCTAATATTGTTTCCAGCTGGACCGGAATCCCGGTTACTAAATTAGAGGAAGCTGAAACTGAAAAATTAATGAAATTAGAGGATGAATTACACAATAGGGTTGTTGGCCAGGATGAAGCTATTAAGGTAGTTTCCCAGGCAGTAAGAAGGGCAAGAGCCGGTCTTAAAGATCCTAAAAGACCAATAGGTTCTTTCATTTTCTTAGGACCTACAGGTGTTGGTAAAACAGAATTAGCCAGAACTCTTGCTGAGGCGATGTTTGATGATGAAGATGCTATGATAAGAATTGATATGTCAGAATATATGGAAAAACATGCTGTATCAAGACTGGTTGGTTCTCCTCCAGGATATGTTGGCCATGAAGAAGGTGGACAGTTAACTGAGCCTGTTAGAAGAAGACCTTATTCTGTTATTTTATTTGATGAAATTGAAAAAGCTCACCCTGATGTTTTCAATATATTATTGCAAATTTTAGAAGATGGTGTATTAACTGATACCCATGGAAGAAATGTAGATTTTAAAAATACTGTTATAATTATGACTTCTAATGTAGGAGCAAGTTTTATTGAAAAACAGACTACATTAGGTTTTAAAAAACCGGTGGAAAATGAAAAAGAAGAATATGAAAAAATGAAAGAAAAAGTAATGAAAGATTTACGTCAAACTTTCAGGCCTGAATTTTTAAATAGATTAGACGAAACAATAGTATTTCATGCTTTAAACAAGGATCATATAAAACAAATTGTTGATTTAATGTTAGTAGAGGTTGAAAAAAGATTAAAAGAACAGGAAATAAAAATTGATGTTACTGAAAATGCTAAAGAATATTTAGCTGAAGATGGATATGATCAGGAATTTGGAGCAAGACCATTAAGAAGAAGTATACAGCGTTTAATTGAAAATGAACTTTCAGAAAAGATTTTAATGAAGGAAATAGGAGAAGGAGATAAAGTTAAAATAGACTTTGAAAATGATGAGTTAACATTTGAAAAAGTAGAAAGCTAAAATCTTGTAAAATGCTAGAAAAAATGTTATAATATATAATGTATAAGTTGAAGAATATAATATAATAATTAACATTTTTAATTGACCAAAACCATAGTATTGAGCAGGTGAGTAGTAATGGCGAAAGATAAAACAATCTATAAATGTAAAGAATGTGGATTTGAATCACCAAATTGGATGGGACGTTGTACAAATTGTGGCACCTGGAATTCTATGGTTGAAATGCAAGGTAATAATAAAAGTGAAAAAATAAATAATTCAGAACCTATTAACTCTCCGACCTCCATTACCCAGATTAGTACCGGGCAAAATTCTCGATATTTTTCTGGTATTAGTGAATTTGATAGGGTACTTGGGGGTGGGACTGTTAAAGGTTCTCTTGTTTTACTAGGAGGAGCCCCTGGAATCGGGAAATCAACCCTGATTTTACAGGTGGCTTCACTTTTTAGTGCAAAATATAAAAAAGTTCTTTATGTTTCTGGAGAAGAATCCGCTCGCCAAATAAAACTTAGAGCTGATAGAATAAATTCAACTTCAAAAGAAATGTACATATTAGCTGAGACAGATTTTTCACAGATTGATCAGGTTTTAAGTTCAAAAAATGAAAATGATTATGGATTTGTTGTAATAGATTCAATTCAGACTATTTATCATCCAGAAATAGACACTACACCTGGAAGTATTTCTCAGGTTAAGGGAATTGCCAATAGATTGATGAAAATTGCCAAACAAAATGAAATACCAGTATTTTTAATAGGACATATGACAAAAAGTGGAAAAATTGCCGGTCCTAGAGTTCTTGAACACTTAGTTGATACAGTTCTAAGATTTGATGGTGATCGCAATTATTCATATCGTATTTTGAGATCAGTAAAAAACAGATTTGGCTCTACTAATGAAATTGGAGTTTTTGATATGGATGGGAATGGGCTTAAGGAAGTTAAAAATCCTTCCCAACTTTTTTTAGAAGAGAGACCTGAAAATTCAGCAGGATCAATAATAGTACCTGTTTTAGAAGGGAGCAGAACTATTTTAGTTGAATTACAGGCATTAGTTTCTTCTTCAGCTTATTCAGCACCCCAAAGATTAACAACTGGTATTGATAATAAAAGAGTTTCTATGTTATTAGCTGTTCTTGAAAAAAAGTGTGGTTTTAATTTTTATGATAGTGATATACATCTTAATATTACCGGGGGTTTAAGTGTAGATGAACCGGGGATAGATTTAGGGATTGTAACAGCTGTTTTATCAAGTTTTCAGGATAAGGCTCTTTCTTCAAAATTAGCTGTTGTGGGAGAGGTTGGTTTAGCTGGTGAAATTAGAGCAGTAAACCAAATAAAGAAAAGAATAAATGAACTTGAAAAACTTGGTTTTTCAGAAATAATTATTCCTTATGGAAATAAAAAAAGTTTAGATAATATTGATACTTCAAATTTAATATTTGTTAAAGATATACACGAACTTATAGATATTTTATTTAAATAACTAAATTTTGAGGAGGTGGCCAAGTGGATGATCAGGAAGTGAAGTTAGTTGAGATTTTAAAGATTATTGCTCCTGGTACTAATTTAAGAGAAGGTTTAGAAAACATTCTAAGAGCTAAAACAGGTGGACTTATAGTAATCAGTGATAGTGAAGAAGTTATGGAGATAGTTGATGGTGGTTTTGAAATAAATGCCAAATTGACTCCAGCCAGATTATATGAACTGGCAAAAATGGATGGAGCAATGGTTCTAAATAAAGAATGTGATATGATAGTTAATGCTAATGTGCAATTAGTTCCAGATTCCTCTATTCCTTCCTATGAAACTGGAACAAGACACAGGACTGCAGAGAGAGTTGCCAAACAAACTGGAGAATTAGTAATTTCCATTTCTCAAAGGCGTAATATTATATCTTTATATAAAGGTGAATTCAAACATGTACTAGAAGATGTAAGAGTAGTTTTAGCAAAAGCAAATCAGGCTGTACAAACTTTAGAAAAATACCGTTCTGTTCTTGATCAGGCATTAACCAACTTGAGTGCTCTAGAGTTTGAAGATTTAGTTACAATAGCGGATGTTGTAACTGTTCTACAGAGGACAGAAATGGTTTTAAAAATCCAAAAAGAAATTGAAAAATATATTTATGAACTAGGAAATGAAGGTCGTTTAATAAAAATGCAGCTAGAAGAGCTGGTTACAAATGTAAAAGATGAAGGAATTTTATTGATAAAAGATTATATGACTGAAGAAAAGAAAGAAGCTGAGATTGAAGCAGAAGAACTATTAGATGAGCTACTTGATTGGTCAACAGATGAAATGTTAAGCATGAATACAATAAGTAAAGCACTTGGACATGGTAGTAATGTAAATAATCTTGATTTATCAATTTCTTCAAGGGGTTATAGACTTCTCAGGAAAATTCCAAGATTACCAATGCCAGTTATAGAAAATTTAGTAGAACATTTTGGTAATTTTGAAAATATCTTAAATGCTTCGATAGATGAATTAGATGATGTAGATGGAATTGGTGAAGTAAGGGCTCAGGCTATTAAAGATGGATTAAGACGTCTGCGGGATCAAGTATTATTGGACAGACATATTTGACATTTGTCTATAATTGACGGATTTATATTTTATTGATATAATAATATCGATATTCAAAATTTTATTTTAGTAATAAAAGAAAGTGAGGTTTTAAATAAATGTTTGATAAAGGAGATAAAGTTGTTTATCCAAATCATGGTGCTGGAACAATTGAAGGTATAGAAACAAAAGAAATTCTTGGTGAGGAAAAAAAATATTACACTATGAGATTGCCAATCGGTGATATGAAAGTTATGATACCAGTAGATAAGGTAGATGAAATTGGAGTAAGAGAAGTAATTGATGCAGAGGAAGCTGATAATGTAATTGAATTGTTAAAAGGTGAAAAAAGCAAAATGTCTCAAAACTGGAATAGAAGATATAGAGCTAATCAAGAAAAACTAAAAACTGGTGATATATATGAAGTTGGTGGAGTAGTTAGAGACCTTACTATTCGTGATGAAAGAAAGGGTCTTTCAACTGGTGAGAAAAAAATGTTAAGTAATGCCAAACAGATTTTAATTAGTGAATTAGTTTTAGCGAAAGATGCTACTGAAGAAGAAATCAGAAGTACTATTGAAGAAGCTTTTGAAAACAATCCTCATATTCAGGAGGAAGAGGAAGAAGATTAATTTTATATTTTGTTAAATTATTATCATATGTTTAGTTTAATATAATAGGAAGGAGGTGATAGGATGGTGAAAAAAATAATGAGAGCTATTCTTGGGATAGTAGGAGCAGTTATTGGTTTTAATACAGTTTATGTATTAGGCCTTGCAAGTGACTTGAACTTATCCTGGCAAAATATTGATAATTTATTTTTAAGCACACAATTTCTCGGAGTTATAATTGGTGGATTTATAGGTGTATTTTTATTATCCTATTTTGTAGAAAGAATTTTAAATTTCATTTTAAATTTTGAGTATAGTATTAAAGAAATAACCTGGAAAAATGCAATCATCAGTGTAATTGGACTAATAATAGGACTAATATTTGGAGTGATCATCAACTTTGCTTTTTCTGTAGGGAAAATTCCACAGGTTGGTTTGCCAATTCAAGTTTTAATAAATCTTATTTCTGCTTATATTGGCTTTACCCTTGCCTTAAATAAAAAAGAGGAAATTAATAATATCATTTTTGATTTTAATAAAAACAAGAAAAAAGTTAAAAAAGCAAAAGATGATTATGAGATTAGTAATAAAATATTAGATACTAGTGTTATAATTGATGGTAGAATTGCTGAAATTTGCAAAACTGGTTTTATAGAGGGGACACTTATTATACCTGAATTTGTTTTGGAAGAATTAAGGCATATTGCTGATTCTTCTGATGTATTGAAACGCAACCGAGGCAGAAGAGGACTTGATATTTTAAAACAGCTACAAAAAGATTCTAATATTGGAGTTGAAATTGTAGATAAAGATTTTGAAGAAATCCCTGAAGTTGATAGTAAATTGGTTAAACTTGCAAAAATAATGAATGCAAGAGTTGTTACTAATGACTATAATTTAAACAAAGTTGCTGAATTACAGGGCGTTTTTGTTTTAAATATTAATGAATTGGCAAATGCAGTTAAACCAGTTGTTTTACCAGGAGAAGAAATGGATGTTAAAGTAATAAAAGAAGGTAAAGAAGATGGTCAGGGTGTTGGTTATCTTGACGATGGGACTATGATAGTAGTTGATGATGGTATAAATCACATGGGAGAAAAAATTTCAGTACTTGTAACTAGTATTTTACAAACTGCTGCTGGTAGAATGATTTTTGCTAAACCTAAGGCCAGTGAAAAAGTAGCAGGATCATAATCAATAAAATTTAAATAAGGGGAATAAATATGAATATAGGTGCAATTATACCTGCTGCTGGGCAGGGAAAAAGGATGGAGAAAGATATTAATAAACAGTATTTACAATTAGGTGATCGCCCCTTATTGGCTCATACACTAGAAGTTTTTGCTAATAATAAAGATATTAGTCAAATTATTGTAGTTGTTAGAAAAAATGAAATGGATTATTGTCAAAAAAATATATTGGATAAATATAATTTTAAAGATATTAAATTAGTTGCTGGAGGAGAGACCAGACAGCAGTCAGTTTATGCTGGTTTGAAGGCCTTTTTGCCAGCAACTAATTATGTTATAATACATGATGGTGCCCGACCTTTGATATCCAAAAATTTATTAAATAAAGTTATAAAAAAAGCACCTCAATATAAGGCTTTGACAACTGCAGTTTCTGTAAAAGATACTATCAAAATAGTAAATAAAGAAAACTATGTAGAAAAAACCCCTGATCGTAATAGTCTTAAAGCTGTTCAGACTCCTCAAGCTTTTTCTTATGAGTTGATATATAAAGCTCATGCAAATTTTGATAGTAATTTAAAAGTTACAGATGATGCTTCTTTGGTTGAAAAAATGGGCCATAAGGTAAAAGTGATTCAGGGTGAAAATAGCAATATAAAAATAACTACTCCTATTGATTTAGTTTATGCTCAAAATATTTTAGAAAAAAATAATTAAGGGGAAGTTTGCAATGAGAGTAGGAATCGGATATGATATACATAGATTAGAAAAGGGCCATGATTTGACATTAGGTGGAGTAAAAATTCCCCATGATAAGGGGTTGATGGGACATTCTGATGCTGATGTATTAATTCATGCCTTGATTGATGCTTTATTAGGAGCTGCTTCTTTAGGTGATATTGGTAGACATTTTCCAGATAATGATTCAAAATATAAGGATATATCCAGTATAATTCTTTTAGAAAAAACTGTTGATTTACTTAAAAATAAAAATTATAATATTAATAATATAGATCTAATAATTATTGCTGAAAAACCTAAAATTATGCCTTATAATACTAAAATTGTGTCTAAATTAATTGAAACCTTAAGAATAGAAAAAAACATGATTAATTTAAAGGCTACAACTGCTGAAGGTTTAGGATTTGTTGGTAAGAAAAAAGGAATTGCTGCTAAGGCAATTGTTTCTATAATTAAAGATGAGAACAAAGAATAAAGGAAGGTGAATAAATATGTTAGTAAAAGATATTATGACAAGTGATTTAATTACAATTGAAGAACATAAAACTGCGCGAGAAGCAGAAAAATTGTTATCTATTAATGAAATTGGCAGATTAATAATAGTGGATAAAGATTATAAAATAAAGGGGATTTTAACTGATGGAGATTTAGTAAGCAAAGATGATCTTGATATCCCTGTAAATGAAATAATGACTAAAGATCCAATCACCGTAAAGCAGAATGTAGATATAAAAAATACGGCAAAAATTCTTTCTGAAAATAAAATTGGTGGTCTTCCAGTAATTGATGAAAATGATGAATTAGTTGGAATAGTTACTGCCGAAGATATTGTTCACAGTTATGTGAAAAAGGAAGAAGAAGTTAAAGAATTTGAAAAGAAGACTATGACTCCTGAGAGTTCTGCTATTTATCTTGCAATGACAAGAAGTAGAGAGTATGAACGTTATTGGTTGGATAAAATTGAAGGTTATGGATATAAGGGTGCTATTACTCAAACAGGTGCAAATGCTGAAAAACTTCCTATTAAATTGAGAGAAAGTACTACTGTTGCTTCTATAGCAAGGGGAGTAATTGGCGAAAATGCAAAAGAAAAAATGGCCATATCTAATGCAGTAAAAGATGCTTACAGTCAATTATCACTTATAAATCCAGGTTTAGGTGGTGGATTTAAAATAGCAGTAGTTAGAGATACAGATCACGTAGCAGTTGCTATTTTTGGTAAATTTGGTCATGCTTTAGTAGATGGCCCAGAACAACTTACAGTTGGAACAAGTGTAATATAAGCTAGATAAGAAGAATAATTAATATAATAAATGACTAAACTGATATAATTATAAAGGAGGAAAAGTTTAATGAGTGAAATGCGTCTGCGTTTTCCCCCAAGTCCAACAGGGAAAATTCATATTGGAAATATGAGAACAGCTTTATTCAATTGGTTATGGGCAAAAAAGAATGATGGTAAATTAATATTAAGAATTGAAGATACAGATCAGGACAGATCAAGCAAAGAATTTGAAGACATTATATTGAGAGAATTAGATTGGTTGGGAATTGATATAGATGAAGGTGTAGGTGTAGGTGGAGAAAATGGACCTTACCACCAATCTGAAAGACTTGACATCTATAAAAAATATATAGATAAATTAATAGAAGAAGATTATGCTTATCGTTGTTATTGTACTCCAGAAGAACTTAATGAAATGCGTGAAAAACAAAGAGAAAATGGGGAAATGCCTCATTATGATGGAAGATGCAGAAATTTAACTGAAGAAGAAAAAAAAGAATATGAAAAAGAAGGTCGAGAACCGGTAGTAAGATTTAAGGTGCCTGCTGATGAAGAAATTGTTGTTCATGATCTTATTAGAGGAGATGTTTCTTTTAATACTTCTGTAATTGGAGATTTTGTAATAGTAAAATCTGATGGTATGCCTACTTATAATTTTGCAGTAGTTGTTGATGATGCTCTAATGAAAGTTACTCAGGTAATTAGAGGAGAAGATCATATTTCTAATACTCCAAAACAAATATTATTATATGAAGCTCTAGGATTTGATCTTCCGGAATTTGCACATTTACCACTAATACTTGATGAAAATAAAGGCAAATTAAAGAAACGTGGTGGAGATAATACTGTTTTCATAGGCGAATTTAGAAATAAAGGCTATTTACCTGAAGCTTTATTTAACTTTTTAGCATTACTTGGTTGGTCACCTAAAGATGAGCAGGAGATTATAGATAAAGAACAGATGATTAAAGATTTTGATATTAGAGATGTAAATAAAAGTGGAGCAGTTTTTGATATAGAAAAATTAAATTGGATGAATGGTAAATATATAAGAGATGCTGATCTAGATAGAATAGTTGATATGTCTATACCTTATTTGAAAAATGCTGGCTATATTAAAGATGAAAATAGTGTTGATCGTGAATGGCTTGAAAAAGTAATAGAAGTAGCAAGAACAGGTGTGGATTTTCTTGAACAAATTCCAAGAGAAGCTGAATTGTTTTTTACTGAATTAGAATTTGAAGATAAAGAAGAGGCAAAAGAAGAGTTTAGTGAAGAAGGAGTAGAATTGGTTTTTGATAGTCTCAAAGAAAAACTAGAAGAACTAGATGAACTAGAAATAGATAAAATAGGAAATATATTTAGTGAAATGAAAGATGAACTTCCAGTTGGTGCCAGAACTATTTATCATCCAGTAAGACTTGCTTTAACCGGAATGACTTCTGGCCCTGAGTTAACAGAAGTAATTTATATTTTAGGCAGAAAAGAAGTTGAATCCAGACTAGATAAAGCATTAAAATTAGCTAAATAAATTATTGCTCTTCTTTGTAGAGAGGGGGAGAATGTTGTTAGAAGTATATAATACTTTAAGTGGAAAAAGAGAAAAATTTACTCCTGAAAATTTAGGTATTGTTAATATGTATGTTTGTGGCCTGACTGTACAAAATTTTTCACATATAGGCCATATTCGAAGTGCTATAAATTATGATGTAATAAGACGTTATCTCGAATATAAAGGTTATGAAGTAAACTATGTACAAAATTTTACAGACATTAATAAAAAAATAGTACGTAGGGCTCTCGAAGAAGAAATATCTTCTGAAGAATTGGCTGAAAAATATAAACAGGCTTATCTTGAAGATTTAGAAGCTTTAAATGTCAAAAAAGCTGATAATTATTGTAGTGTTTCTGATAATATTTCAGAAATTATTGAGGTAATTGAAACACTCATTGAAAAAGGATATGCTTATGAAAGTGAAGGAAATGTTTATTTCAGTGTTGAAAAATTTGATGATTATGGTAAATTATCTGGTAGAAAAATAGAAGATATGGAAGCTGGAGCAAGAATAAAGGTTGAAGAATCAAAGAGGCATCCGATGGATTTCGCTCTCTGGAAAAAAGTTAAAGATCAGGAAAGAAGTTGGGAAAGTCCCTGGTGTAAAGAAGGTTGGCCGGGCTGGCATATTGAATGTTCAGCGATGTCTATGAATTATCTTGATACTCAAATAGATATTCATGGAGGTGGGACTGATCTTATTTTTCCCCATCATGAAAACGAAATAGCTCAATCTGAAGCATACAGTGGTAAAAAACCTTTTGCAAAATATTGGCTTCATAATGGAACTGTTAATCTAAAAGGTGAAAAAATGTCCAAATCTCTTGGTAATTTCTATACTACAAGAGAGCTTCTTGAAAAATTTCAACCTGATTCTTTAAAATATTTCTTGTTAACCAAACATTATCGCAGCCCCATAGATTTTAGTTTAAAAGAAGTAAAAAAATCTGAGAAAAATTTATTGAAATTAAATAAAACTAAAAATAAAATGGCTGAAATTATTAATCAGGATGTAACAGGTAGTTCAAATAATAATTTTAAAGAATTTAAAGACCAACTAAAAAAACACAAAAATGCTTTTGAAAAAGCAATGGATAATGACTTTAACACTGCTCAAGCTATAGGTGTTTTAAATGAACTATCCTCAGATATCAATGGTTTTATAAATGATTCTGATTTAGTTATTAATAAAGCTACTCAGTCTATAATTAAAGAAAGTTATGATCTTTTTAATAAATTAACAGATGTTTTAGGTTTGAAATTAAATTTAGAAACAGATAAAAAAGAAAATCCTCAACTTGTTAATGATTTAGTAGATTATATTTTAGAAATTCGTAAACAGGCTAGAGAAAATAAAAATTATGAGAAGGCTGATCAAATAAGAGATGATTTAAAAGAAATGGGTATAGAAGTTAATGATGGCCCTCATGGAGTTGAATGGGATTTTGCAATAGAAAATTATTCAGAGGAGGAAGAAGATGAAAGTTAAACCAAAAGCTAAATTAGTAGATTATACTGATGATCCTGAAAGAAATGTAGCTGTGGCAGCTAGACTATGTTATTCTGATAAAGACCCAGATCAGCTCATGGAAGATATGAGTAGAGAAGATATTAAAAAATTAATCAGAAAAGTTGTTGGTTTAGGTCATTATTCAACCTTAGAACATACTTATTTTTATTTTTCTATACAATGTAGTAGAGTTACCAGCCATCAACTGGTAAGGCATAGAGTAGGAACCGCTTATAGTCAAAGATCACAGCGTTATGTAAGTGAAGATGAATTTGATTATATTCTTCCTCCCAGTATTGAAAAAAATGATGAAGCAAAAAAGCTTTTTGAAGAAAAAATGGAAGAATTAAGAAAAACCTATAGTCAATTATTAGAGATGGATGTTCCTAAAGAAGATGCCAGATTTATTTTACCAACAATTAAGACAAATTTAATGGTATCTTATAATGCCCGCTCCCTATATCATTTATTTGAACTTAGATGCTGTACTAGAGCTCAATGGGAAATTAGAAGCCTTGCAAATCAAATGTTAGAACAGGTAAAAGAAGTTGCACCTACTTTATTTGAAATTGCTGGCCCTCCCTGTGTTAAAGATGAATATTGTCCAGAAGGTGAAATGTCCTGTGGAAGAATAGATAAAATAAAAGAAAAAAGGGAGAATAAATAATGGCTAATGTCGAAGGACGAAATCCTGTAAATGAATTATTAAAAGGGAATAGAAAAGTAAAAGAAATTTTACTACAAAGAGATATTCGCGGAGAAATAATTAATAAAATAAAAGAAAAATCTAAAAAAAATAATATTTTAATTAGAGAGGTTTCAAAAAAACACTTAGATAATATTGCAGAGTCATATTCTCACCAGGGTGTTATTGCCAAGGCAGAAGAAATTACTTTGGTGAGTCCGGAAGATATAGTTGAATATGCTCAAAATCAGAATGAACCTCCCTTTATAATAATTTTAGATCAGGTCCAGGATCCACATAATTTTGGTTCTATTATTCGTTCAGCTCATTCTGCTGGAGCTCATGGTTTGATTTTTCAAAAAAGGAGAGCAGCCAGTATTACTCCAGCTGTTTTAAAGGCTTCAGCTGGTGCCAGTGAGCATTTATTATTATCACAGGTTACAAATATTAATTATACTATTGAAAAATTAAAAGAGCTAGGTGTTTGGATTACTGGAACAGATTTAGATACAGAAAAATATTATGATGATGTAGATTATAAGGGTTCTACTGCTGTAGTTATTGGGAATGAAGGCAGTGGTCTTAGAAGATTGGTAAAAGATAATTGTGATTTTTTAGTTAAAATCCCTATTAAAGGTAGAGTGGATTCTTTAAATGCTTCTGTAGCAGCAGGAGTTATATTTTATGAAGTTGTCCGCCAGCGAAAATAGAATTTAATAATGCTTGACTAAGTATTATTAAATAAGTATAATATAAATGTATAAGGGAGGGGATTCCGCTTGAAGGGAAATTTACAGGAGTTAGGATATGAAGACCTCAGTGATTTAAGTGATGATGAATTAGTAGAGTATGTGCATGGGGGAAATAATGAAGCTCAAGAAATCCTTTTAAAGCGATATAAAAATTTTGTTATGGCAAAATCAAGATCTTATTTTCTGGTAGGTGCAGATCGTGAAGACATAATTCAAGAAGGTATGATAGGGCTCTATAAAGCTATTCGTGATTATAAGATTGAACGTCTGGCATCTTTTAGAGCGTTTGCTGAGCTCTGTATTACCAGGCAAATAATCACTGCAATAAAAGCTGCTACCAGACAAAAACATCAGCCACTAAATTCTTATATATCTTTAAATAAGCCTATTTATCATGAAGAATCTGATAGAACATTACTTGATGTTTTAAAAGGGAGTAAATTAACTAACCCAGAAAGGCTATTTATCAGCAAAGAATCTTATGACCTCATTGAAAGTAAAATTGTAGAAATGTTAAGTGAATTAGAATTTGATGTTTTACAGGAATATCTTAAGGGAAAATCTTATGAGGATATAGCTGAAACTTTGGATAAACATGTTAAATCTGTAGATAATGCCCTTCAGCGTGTAAAAAGAAAATTAGAATCCTTTCTTGAAAAACATGATTTTTAATAACTATTTTTTTGTAAAAATTTTTAGTATATAGAAGATTGGTTTTAGTATAACTAAAATTAAGATTTGTTTTCTATATATTAAAAAAATATACCGTAGACGTGCGGAAATTTAAGCCTTCTTAAAGAAGGAATCCATCAAAAATTATAGAAATTATTATTGATGGAACGTAATTTTACATAAATACGCTTATTAGGAATAAGGGGGATAAAAAAATGGCAAAAGAAAAGTTTGAAAGAACTAAACCGCATGTTAACATAGGAACAATAGGACACGTTGATCATGGTAAAACAACATTAACAGCAGCAATTACAAAGGTACTTTCAAAAAGTTCTGGTGGAGAAGTGATGGATTTTGATCAGATTGATAATGCACCGGAAGAAAAAGAGAGAGGAATAACAATAGCTTCTTCCCATGTAGAATATGAAACACCAAATAGACATTATGCACATGTTGATGCTCCAGGGCATGCTGACTATGTAAAGAATATGATAACAGGTGCAGCTCAGATGGATGGAGCTATTCTTGTTGTATCAGCTGCAGATGGTCCAATGCCTCAGACAAGAGAACATATTCTACTTGCTCGTCAGGTAGGAGTGCCTCATATTGTAGTATTTTTAAACAAAGCAGATATGGTAGATGATGAAGAATTAATTGAGTTAGTAGAAATGGAAGTAAGAGAACTACTTAGTGAATATGATTTTCCAGGAGATGATATTCCTATAGTAGTAGGATCTGCATTAAAAGCATTGGAAAATGAAGAT
>DATFIM010000168.1 GCA_035270125.1 Halanaerobiales bacterium
TCCACGCGTTACTCACCCGTCCGCCACTCCTCGTGATCCTTATCTTACCCGAAGGTAAGTTAAGGGCGAGGCGTTCGACTTGCATGTGTTAAGCACGCCGCCAGCGTTCGTCCTGAGCCAGGATCAAACTCTCCTTATAAAAGTTGTGAGTTTGAGCTTTTGGCTCTTAATCATTAATTGAAATTAACGTTGGCTTGCTGTTCACTTTTCAAGGTTCTCTTGTTTTAAAAAAGCGCGTAAAAAATGGCGCTTCATAATTTGACGCATTAATTATCATATCATCTAATCTCTGTTTTGTCAAGGTTATTTTCCCTTATATTTAGCCTCTTTTTTACCGGCTTTTAAGGGCTGCTCCTTAACGCGACAGTTTATACTGTATCATTTTTATCTGTCTCTGTCAAGGGAGTTCCAAAATTTATTAGAAAAATTTTATTTAAAACTACTATTGATAACTCCTCCACCAACTACGAGATCATCCTGATAAAAAACAACAGATTGACCAGGGGTAATTGCTCTTTGCTTTTCTTCAAATACAACTTTTATCATTTCATCTTCTTTATTAGGATAAATTTTAGCCTTAACTGGAAATGAGTTATATCGAATTTGAGCTTCTACATTCATATCCGTTTCTAAATTTTGGATAGAAATCCAATTAAGGTTTTCAGCCCATAAACCTTTACTAAAAACTTCTTCATTCTTACCTACAATTAAGGCATTATTCTCTTTGTCAAAACCAACAACATAAACCGGGTGATTCAAAGAAATTCCTAAACCTCTTCTTTGACCAATAGTATATTTATATAGACCTTCATGTTCTCCAAGTTTATTTCCATCTGTATCCAAAATTGGACCAGCTTTTCCTAAATTAAAATAATTATCCTCCAAAAACCTTACATAATTATTATCAGGAACAAAACAAATTTCCTGGCTATCTTCTTTATTATGAACTTCAAAACCAAGCTCATTAGCAATAGATCTTACTTTATCTTTATTATATTGACCTAAAGGCATAAGAGTGTGTTCAAGTTGGTATTGAGTAAAACCATATAACATATAACTTTGATCTTTATTTTTATCCTCTGCTTTAAAAAGTAAATTTCTTTCATCTCTATTATGCTGAATTTTTGCATAATGACCTGTAGCGATAAAATCAGCTCCGATTTCTAAAGCTTTTTTTAAAAGGGCTTTAAACTTAATTTCTTTATTACAAACTATACAAGGATTAGGAGTTCTGGCCTTACTATATTCTTCTACAAAGTTATCAATTACCTTTTTTTGAAAAATATCTTTTAAGTTAAATGTATAATGAGGAATATCTAATTTGCTTGCAACACTTTTAGCATCATGAATATCAGATAATGAACAACAACTTCTTTCATCATAATTTTGTTGCTCATAATCAGGAAATATTTTCATTGTTCCTCCAATTATTTCATAACCCTTTTCTTTTAATAAAGCTGCTGTGACAGAACTATCAACTCCACCACTCATTGCAACTAACACTTTTTTCATATTATTCACCTACGTTTTATTTACTATAAAATTTATTCAATTTTACCATTATATTTAGGAGACATATTTCTTAACTTTTGGATAATACCAGGTAGTAATTTAATAATATAATTTATATCTTCAATACTATTGTTTTCTCCTAAAGTCAATCTTAAGGAACCTTCTGCTAAATCTGGAGATAAATCAATTGCTTTAAGAACATGAGAAACCTCTAAAGTTCCAGAAGCACAAGCAGAACCACTAGCTGCAGCTACTCCATTCATATCAAGATTTATTAATAATGATTCTCCACTAATATCTTTAAAACTAAAATTAATGTTATTATTAATTCTTTTATTTTTTCTGGGACCATTTAAAAATACTTTATCAATATTTTTTTCTATACCTGATATTAAAGTATCTCTTAATTTTTCTAGCTTATTATTATTCTTATTCATTCTTTTTTTAGTTATTTCAGCTGCTTTCCCCATACCAACTATTGCAGGAACATTTTCTGTGCTGGCTCTTTTATGATTTTCCTGAGGTCCTCCAGATATTTGAGAAATCAGTTTGATGCCTTTCTGATGATATAAAGCTCCTACACCTTTGGGACCATTAAATTTATGAGCTGAAAGTGAAAGTAAATTAACTTTCAATTTATTTACATCGATTTCAAGATGTCCTGGAGCCTGAACAGCATCTGAATGAAAAAATACATTATTCTTTTCAGCTATTTCTCCTATTTCTTTAATAGGTTCAATTGTTCCTATCTCATTATTAACCATCATTATAGAAATCAAAATAGTATCTGAATTTATTGCTTCTTTTACATCTTTGGGATTAACAAATCCGTTATGGTCAACATCCAAATAAGTAATATTGAAATCATGATATTTTTCTAAATATTTACATGAGTTTAAAACAGCAGAATGTTCTATTTTAGAAGTTATTATATGTTTGCCTTTTTCTTTTAATGCTAGTGCAACTCCTTTAATAGCAAGATTATCAGCTTCAGTCCCACTACCACAAAAAGTAATCTCTAACTCATTATCAGCATTAATAAAATCTGCTACTTTTTTTCTGGATTTTTTAATTGCTCGTACAGCATTTTGTCCTCCCTGGTGAATACTTGAAGGGTTACCATATTCCTCAGTAAAATACTGATTCATTTCTTCTAAAACTTCAGGATAAACAGGAGTTGTAGCAGCATGATCCATATATATTTTATTCATAAAATAACACTCCTAAAATCTGCTTACTTTTTATTCTCTTTTTAAAGTTTCATCAAGTAAATCTTTTAAAGTAATAGATTCTAACATTTCATCAATACAGGATTTCAATTTTTCCCAAAGAATTTTAGTAACACAATCATCTTTATATTCACAACCATCTTTAGATTCAAGTACACATTCTACAGGTGCTATTGGCCCTTCAAGTGCTGTAATTATTTCTTTAACATTGATGTCTTCAGGAGAATCACCTAATAAATATCCTCCTTTAGCTCCTCTTACACTTTCTACTAAACCAGCTTTTCTTAAATTAGAAAAAAGTTGTTCAAGATATTGTTCAGAAATATCTTGAGTGCCTGCAATTTTTCTTAAGGGAATAGCTCCTTCTCCTCTATGCCTTGCCAACTCAACCATAGCTCTTAATCCATATCTTCCTCTTGTTGAAACTTTCATTTAGCAACACCTCTCATAAACTCGAGTATATTAATCAACTATACAGATTTATCTTAACACAAATTTAAAAAACTGTCAATCATTTGTTTTAACCAAATATTGATGGCCTATATTTTTAATTTTAACTTGATTTGATGTTTTCTCTATTAATAAATCTTTAAATTCATTATAGAAATCTGGATTTATTAACACAGAAACATTAATTCCATTTTCATCATATTCTGTATTTAATATATCTTTTGCATAAGATTCCGCCTGTCCCATAATTGTGCCTATTAAATCATAATTACCTTCAATTTTTATTTTATAATACATTTCTAATCTTTTTTTTCCAGATTTATTAATAGCTATTCTTGCAGTATTTCCATAAGCTCTTATCAACCCCCCGATTCCTAATTTTGTTCCTCCAAAATATCTAGTAATGACAATTACAGTATTAGTAAGATTTTCTCCTTTTATAGCTTCAAGAACTGGAGGACCCGATGATCCAGAAGGTTCACCATCATCATCAGAGTATTCTATAGCCTCATTTCCTAAGCCAATTCGATAGGCATTTACATTATGAGTAGCATCTGAAAATTTTTCTTTTATCTTTGTTATAAAATCTTCAGCTTCTTTTCTTGTGGAAACATTACTTATAGAGCCATAAAATTTACTATCTTTTACTTTATTTATTATTTGTATTTTTTTGTGAGGAGTCAAAACCTTTTTCATTGATTAAAACCTACTTCCCACTCTTTTCTTTATTATTAAGTTCTTTTAACCATTGTTTTATCTTTTTTTCTTCTCCTAGATTTCCTGGTTCATAAAATCTTTCATTTTGTGCTTTTTTAGGTAAATATTTTTGTTTAATATAATTATTGGAATAATTATGAGGATACAAATACCCTTCACCATTATTCAAATTTTTTGCCCCACTATAGTGAGAATCTCTTAAATGTGGTGGTACAGAAAGAGACTCATTATTTTTTACATATTCACTGGCTTTATCTATTGCTTTTATAACTGAATTACTTTTTGGAGCAGTTGAAATATAAATAACTGCTTCAGCCAGAGGAATTCTTGCTTCTGGTAAACCAACAAACTCAACTGCTTTTGCAGCAGCATTAGCAATTACTAAAGCTTGAGGATCAGCAATTCCTACATCTTCTGCAGCATGGACAATTATTCTTCTTGCAATAAATTTGGGGTCTTCACCAGCTTCAAGCATTTTGGCTAAATAAAAAACTGCAGCATCAGGATCAGAACCTCTCATACTTTTAATCATAGCAGATATATTATCATAATGACTATCTCCACTTTTATCATAATTTAATTTTTTTTCCTGAGCAGAATCAGCAATTATTTCTTTACTTAATAAAATTTTACCTTCTCCATCAGGAGGGGTAGTTAATACAGCAATTTCTAAAATATTTAGAGCAGTCCTAGCATCTCCATCTGCTAATTTTGT
The DNA here is from genome assembly GCA_035270125.1 of Halanaerobiales bacterium. Classification (NCBI taxonomy): domain Bacteria; kingdom Bacillati; phylum Bacillota; class Clostridia; order Halanaerobiales; species Halanaerobiales bacterium. The sequence goes on from DATFIM010000168.1 coordinate 4,624, forward strand.
AATATATTCTAAAATTTCTTTATTATAAACTATATTATATTCGCCTAAACCTCGTTTTTTATTTTCAATTGACCTCTTTAAAATATTTAAAATATCTTTTTCCTTTAAAGGATTTAATTGATAAATTTGAGATCTTGAAAGTAGCGGTGAATTTACTTCAAAATAAGGATTCTCAGTTGTAGCACCTATCATTATTACTGTACCTTCTTCTACTGCTGGTAAAAGGGCATCCTGTTGAGATTTATTAAATCTGTGAATTTCATCTATAAATAATATTGTTTTTTGGTTATAAATATTTTTATTATTTTTAGCTTTGCTTATTACTTCTCTTAAATCCTTAACTCCAGAAGTTACTGCATTTAATTTAACAAATTTTGCTTCAGTTTTATTTGCTATAACCTGAGCAAGACTTGTCTTTCCACTTCCTGGTGGACCATATAAAATAAGCGATTGAATAATATCAGCTTCTATTGCCCTTCTCAATACTTGTCCTTTACCAATTATTGCATCCTGACCTTCTAATTCATCTAATCTTTGAGGTCGCATTCTATAAGCAAGGGGTTTATCTTTGTTTTTACTATTTTCCTGTTCAAATAAATTCATTTAATCACCCCAAAAATATTATTTATTTATACGCAATAATCTCTTATCAGTAACCACCATATCAACTGCTAAATCATGGTCTTCTTTAGGAACTGTATCAAATAACATCTCTTCATAATTTATTCCTATAGTAATTGTCTTATTAGCTAATCTTTCTAAAAATCGATCATAATATCCTCCACCATAACCTACCCTATAACCGGATTTAGAAAAAGCTACAGCAGGAACCACAACAATATCCAAATTTTTTGGATCAATTTTGTTATTTCTTATTCTTTTAGCTGGTTCTTTAATACCATAAGCCCCTTTTTCTAAATCTTGATCAGGATTTTCAATTTCTACAACTTCCATTCTTTTTTCATCTTTTATACAATAAGGAGCAAAAATTCTTTTATTATTATTTAAAAGTGAAATAATTAACTTATTTGTGCTAACTTCACTACGATAAGAAACATATATCATTATATTTTTCGATTCTTTTATTTCTTTAAGGGATAATATTTTTTTGCTGATAATTTTACTTTTTATATCTCCCTCTTTTTTTGCAACTTTTTTTCTTTTCTTCATCCATTTTTTTCTTAATATTTCTTTATTATTGTTTTCTTCCATTTATATTACACCTCTTTAAAAATCAACATAGTTTAGCTCATAAAAGAAAAACTAACCTATATTAGGTTAGTAAAATAAATTCCACCATGCCGTAGAACTTTATCATTTTGATCCCTTATCTGCAAAGTGGGTGCCCTCCTATTTGGTTTACAGGTCCTTTCAAAGAAGGCATCTGCGCCGCAAATAGAGTCCAAGCTCCCTGTGTAATATCTGTTGGTCAAAATTTCTTAAGTTCCTACGAACACGGCAGAAACAATATTAATTCTCTTAACTTTCAAGTATATATTAACACACTTTTTTTAGCTTTGCAAGCAAATAAATACCTATATTATATTAAATATCAAGTTTAATCTTCAACTCTTCTAATTGTTCTTTAGATACAGAAGAAGGTGCATTAGTTAAAGGTGAAGTTGCTGATTGAGTTTTTGGAAAAGCAATCACATCTCTTATAGAATCTGCCCCAGACATAATCTGTAACATCCTATCAAACCCAAAGGCTATTCCTCCATGTGGTGGTGTTCCATATTTAAAAGCTTCAAGTAAAAATCCGAATTTTTCTTCTGCTTCTTCCTCACTCATTTCCAAAGCATTAAATACTTTCTGCTGTACTTCAGTATCATGAATCCTTATACTTCCACCACCTAATTCTTCTCCATTTAAAACAAGATCATATGCATCAGATCTCACTTTTCTTGGATCAGTAGAAAGTAATTCAATATCCTCATCACGTGGAGCTGTAAAAGGATGATGTTGTGGTTTAAGACTATTTTCTTTTTCATCATATTCAAAAAGTGGAAAATCTACTATCCAGATAAATTCATACTCATTTTCAGGAATCATATTAAAATCTTTAGCAACCTTTAATCTTAAATTTCCTAGTGAATTTGCTACTACCTTTTTACTATCAGCAACAAATAACATTAGATCACCAGATTCTGCTTCCATTTTTTTAATAATTTTATCTATTTCATCTTCAGATAAAAATTTAGCTATCGGTGATTTGATTTCATTATTTTCTAAAGCAATCCAGGCAAGCCCCTTTGCTTCAAATTCTTTTACATAATCAGTATAATTATCTATCTGACTTCTAGATAAATCAGCTCCATTTTTAACAGTTATTCCTTTAACCTGACCACCTTTTTTTACAGTTCCACTGAAAATGTTAAAATCACTGTCTTCTACTATATCTGAAATATCTTTTAAAGTCATACCAAATCTAAGATCTGGTTTATCAGAACCATATTTTTCAATTGCTTCATAATAAGACATTTCCTTTATCTCTGAAGGAACTTCTATATTTGCAATTTCAAAAATGTTTTTTACTAATCCCTCTACGATTTCAAAAATATCTTCTTTTTCCACAAAAGACATTTCCAAATCAATTTGTGTGAATTCTGGTTGTCTATTTGCCCTTAAATCTTCATCTCTAAAACAACGAGCAATTTGAAAATATCTTTCCATACCAGACATCATTAATAATTGTTTAAATAATTGTGGTGATTGAGGTAATGCAAAAAATTTTCCTTCTTTAACTCTACTTGGGACAAGATAATCTCTGGCCCCTTCTGGAGTACTTTTAGTTAAAATCGGAGTTTCAATTTCCCAGAAATCATTATTTACAAGATAATCTCTAGTTATTTTCATAGCCTGATGACGCATTTTTATAATATTTTTCATGAATGGCCTTCTTAAATCTATATATCTATATTTTAATCTCAGATCATCACTTACATCAGCAGAATTTTCCACATGAAAAGGAGGAGTTTCAGCTTCATCTAAAATTTCCAGGTCTTTAACATCCAGTTCAATTTCTCCTGTTTTCATTTCAGAATTAATATTACCATCAGGTCTTTTTCTTACTTTAGCTTTAACTGATACAACATATTCTGCTCTAAGATTTTCAGCTTCCTCAAATATATCTTGATTATCAGGATTAAAAACAGTTTGTACTATTCCAGAACGATCACGAATATCAATAAAGATTAAACCTCCATGATCTCTTCTTTTTTGTACCCAACCTGAAACAATCACTTCTTCTCCTATATTTTCACTTCTTATTTTCCCACATTTATGAGTACGTTTTAACTTCATCCAAAATCCTCCTTTATACTAATTCAAGCATTTCATTTACTAAATTATCTAATTCTACATCAATTTCTTCACCTGATTTCATATTTCTAACAGTTGCTTCTCCAGACTGTAATTCATCTCCACCAATAATAATTGTATATTTTGCATTTAAGCGGTCAGCAGCTTTCATCTGACTTCCCACACTTCTATCCATATAATCCATTTCTGTTTTTAAACCAGATTTTCTTAGATTATTCATAAGGACAAAGCCTTTTTCTTTAGATTTCTGGCCAATAGTTGTTATAAATAGATCTATACTATTATCAATTGGTAACTCAATACCTTCTTTTTCAAGGGTTAATATCAAGCGTTCCATACCAATTGCAAAACCTATACCTGGGACCTCTCGTCCACCAATTTCTTCAGCAAGACCATTATATCTACCTCCAGCAAAAACAGTATCCTGAGCTCCTAATCCCTTATATTTTATTTCAAAAGCTGTATTTGTATAATAATCGAGACCACGTACCAGTTTAGGATCGACTTCATAATCTATTCCTAGTTGATCTAAATAATTTTTCACACTGCTAAAATGACTATCACAATCATCACACAAATAATCCGTTATTTGAGGTGCATTATTCACTACTTTAGAACACGACTCATTTTTACAATCAAGTACTCTCAATGGATTAGTTTTTAATCTTTTTTTACAATCACTACATAATTTATCTTTATGTTTATTTAAATAATTTGTAAGTTCTTTAATATAGTTTGGTCGACATTTTTCACAACCAATACTATTAATTATTACATCTAAATTATCGAGTCCCAATTCTTCCATCAAATTTAATCCCATAGTTATCATTTCTGTATCAAGAGCAGGATCATTTGAACCTAAAGCCTCAGCTCCAAATTGATAAAATTGACGATAACGACCTGATTGAGGTCTTTCGTATCGAAACATAGGACCAAAATAATAGTATTTTGTAGGTTGAGCTCTACCATAAATTTTATTTTCCATAAATGATCGCATAACTGAAGCTGTACCTTCCGGTCTTAAGGTAACACTCCTCCCACCTTTATCTTCAAAAGTATACATTTCTTTTTCTACTATATCTGTTGCCTCTCCAATACCTCTTTGAAAAAGCGGAGTATATTCAAAAATTGGTGTTTTTATTTCATCATAATTATATCTTTCCATTAAATCTTCAGCTTTATTTAATATATATTTCCATTTTGCAGAAAGAGGGGGGAGAATATCATTAGTCCCCCTCGGCGCATTCAAAGACATATTATCACCTCTCATTATTAATCTGATGGAACAGTATCAACTTCTAAATCTTCTTCATCTAAGCTTTTTTCTGTATTATTTTCTTCACCAAAATTTTCTCTTGTTTCATTTTCCTGTTCAGTTTCTGTATTTGGGTTTTGAGAATTTTGATTCATGTTTTGTTGTATTTCAATGATCTTATCCATTTCTTCCTGGGCTTTATCTTCAGCTCCAATATTATTAAATGATTGATAAATTTGATAATGAGCCATAAAATCACTATCTGTGGCAAATTCTGAAGCTTTTTCAAGTTGTTTTTTAGCCTTCTCATTATTTTTAAGATTAATCATTAACTGACCATAATTATATCTTATTTCCCAATTTTCAGGATATTTTTCAATTGCTGTCTCATAAGTTTCTATCGATTTATCAGATTTTTGATCTTTTTCATAGGCTTGAGCCAAATAAATATAATTTGTTGGAGTATCTGAATTATCTAATGCTTTATTAAAACTATTAATTGCTACTTCAAAATTTTCATTATTTAATGCTTTTACACCTTTTAATGAATTATCATAAATTTTAATATCTGCACTTTCTTTAAGATCTTCCATCCAATTCTTAAATTCATTGTTTTGTTTCTTTTCTAATAGACTTTGTTTTATTTCATCCTTTTTATTTTTAAAACTGGCAATATCTTCATTGTTTTTAGCCTGTTTATCATATTCCTCTTTAAGCTCTTCTTCACTAACTTTGACATCTTCATAACTTTTTTCAACAGTTTTCTGAATTGTTTTTTGAGTTTGTAAGTTCAAACGTAAGTCATTACGCAAATCACTCATTGAGTAATCCTGTTCTTCAAGATTTTTTCTTAATTCTTCTTCAGTCATATTATTATTTTTTAATATGTCCTGAATTGAATTATCAATATCTTCTTTCGTAACCTGAGCACTAATACCCATTTCATCAGCTTGAGCTAATATTATTTTTCTTTCAATTATCGAGTTAAGAACATTAAGTCTAAAATTCAGCAGTTGAGTTGAACTTAATTGTGAAGCTCTTTGGGCATTATTTCTCATAACATTTAGATATTCTTGATAACTAATTTCTTCACCATTTACTTCAGCTATAGCTTCATTAGGATTAGTTCCCTGTTGAGCAGAATTATTTCCCCCACTCATATAAGCACCATAGCCCATAAAACCTCCAGAAATAACAAACGCTGCAACTACAATATACACAATTATTCTACTATTATCTCTAAGTTTATCAAACAAATTAAAACACCCCTTCATAAATTGAAAATACTTAAAATTATTTGTTTAATTTTATCTAATCAATCATACCATGTCAAATTTTCATTTTCTCCCATATACTTTTAAAATCACCTATGGTTGTTTCTCCACCATGCCCTGGATAAACTATTACCTCATCATCTAATTTTAATAATTTATTTATAGATTTTACTAATTTTTCCTTATCTGAACTTGAAAAATCAAATCTTCCTACACCTGTTTTAAAAATTGTATCTCCAGAAAAAAGAACTTTTTCATTTTCATTATATAATGCTATTCCACCTGGACTGTGACCTGGAGTATGAATTACTTTGAATTCATATTTACCTAATTTAATCATATCTCCATTTTCTAAAAAAAGATCAGCCTCAGGACTAACAACCTCATTACCCAGTAATTCAGAAAGATTTTTGGCAGGATTATTTAAAAAACCTTTTTCAGATTTATGAATAGCAATTTTTAAATTATATTCTTTTTTTAAAAATTCATTTCCACCGATATGGTCAAAATGAGTATGTGTGTTTATTATTTTATTTGGTTCTAATTTAAAATCCTCAATTATTTTAATAATATCTTTATTTTTAGTTCCAGGATCAACTATTGCTATTTTACCATCTTTATCTCCTACAAGATAAGTATTTACTGAATTCATCCCAGATACAATTTTTTTAATAAACAATATTTAACCTCCTATTTTTCATCAGTATCCAGCCAAAGAGTAACAGGACCATCATTTACTAATTCAACATCCATCATAGCTTTAAATTCACCAGTTTCAATATTTAGCTCACTATTATCCATCTCATTCACAAAAAGATTATATAGTTTTTCAGCTTTTTCAGGAGAAGCAGCTTCAAAAAAGCTTGGACGTCTACCCTGACTACAATCACCATATAAAGTAAATTGAGAAACTACTAAAATTTCTTTTTTTAAATTTAAAGCAGATAGATTCATTTTCTCATCTTCATCTTCAAAAATACGTAGATTTATTATTTTATCTACTAAATAATTTATATCTTCTTTATTATCATCTTTTCCTATACCTAAAAATACTAATAATCCTTCATTAATACTTCCTTTTTCGTTATTTTTTACTGTAACTTTTGCTTTTTTTACCCTCTGTACAAGAGCCCTCATTAAAATGCCTCCTTATTAAGTTGGTTTAGCTCTACTAACACTTAGTACTCCATCCAGACCATTTAATTTATTTATAAGGTCTCTCATGTGTTCAACACTACTTAACTCTACAGAAAGATTAACATGCGCCCTATTATGACGGGTAGTACGAGCATGAACTGATAAAAGATTAACTCCTTCATCTTTTATCAAAGAAGTAATATCACTTACAAGGCCTTTTCTATTAACTGAATTTATCCTTAAATCAACCTGATAGGACTCATTACGACTATTTTTCCAGTTTACATCTATGAATCTATCTTTATCTTCTTTTAAACCTTTTAGATTTGGACAATCACTTCTATGAATGGAAACTCCTCTACCCCTTGTAATATAACCTACAATATCATCTCCAGGAACTGGATTACAACATTGAGCTAATCTGACAAGAATATCATCCATTCCCTTTACTTTTATACCTTTATCAGTAGATCTTTTGCTTTTTTTCTTTTTAAGATTTTCTAATTCTCTATCTTTTTCATCCTGCTTAACACTTTCAAACTTTGAAATAATCTGTTGAGGGGAAATTTTGCTATAACCTAATGCTTCATAGAGACTATCGATAGAACCTTTCCCAGTTTCATCAGCTATTCTTTCTAATTCTTTCTTTTTATCTTTTTCAGATAAGTTAATATGTTTTTTCTTCATTTCTCTCTCTAGTTTTTCTTTACCCTGATCTATAATTTCATCTCTACGCTGTCTTTTAAACCAGCGTTTAATTTTACTTCTTGCTTTTGAAGTTTTAACAAACTCAAGCCAATCTCTACTGGGACCTGTTCCTTCAGAAGTTAATACTTCTACAATATCTCCATTATCCAGTTGATATTCCAAAGGTACTATTTTCCCATTAACTTTTGCCCCTACACAATTATGTCCAACTTCAGTATGAATATTATAGGCAAAATCAACTGGAGTCCCTTCACTTGGCAGAGAAATCACATCACCTTTTGGTGTAAACACCAAAACCTCATCTTCAAAAAGATCAATTTTTAAATTTTCCATAAATTCATGGGGTTCCTGTAAATCCTTTTGCCATTCTAATATCTGACGTAACCATGAAAGTTTTTCTTCAAAATCTTCATCTTTGGCTTTACCTTCTTTATAACGCCAGTGGGCAGCAATACCATATTCAGCAGTTCTGTGCATCTCTGGAGTTCTAATCTGTACTTCTAAAGGGTCTCCGCTGGGCCCCATAACAGTAGTATGAAGTGATTGGTACATATTAGATTTAGGCATAGCTATATAATCTTTAAATCTTCCAGGAATAGGTTTCCAAATCTCATGGACCATTCCTAACACTTCATAACATTCTCTGACTGAATCAACAAGAATTCTAATAGCAGTTAAATCATATACTTCAGCAAAATCTATTTCTTTTCTTTTCATTTTTTGATATATACTATATAAATGTTTTGGTCTACCATAAATTTCAGCATCAATACCCTGTTCAGAAAACTTTTCATCTAATAAATTAATTGCTTTTTGAATTTCTTTTTCTCTAGTTTTTCTATTTGCAGCCACTTTTCGAGAAATTTCATAATAAACTTCAGGCTGTAAATACCTAAATGAAAGATCCTCAAGTTCCCATTTTAATCTTGACATTCCAAGTCTATGTGCTAAAGGTGCATAAATATCCTGAGTTTCCTGGGCTTTTTCAATTTGCTTTTCTCTTTTCATATAACTTAGAGTACGCATATTATGCAATCTATCAGCTAATTTTATTAATACCACTCTTATATCCTCAGCCATAGCTAAAAACATCTTACGTAAACTTTCAGCCTGATGTTCTTCTTTTGAATTAAAATTCAT
>DATFIM010000169.1 GCA_035270125.1 Halanaerobiales bacterium
GGGATTTTAGCAAAAGATCAGGATGAATTAAAAATGATAAGATTAATTGTAAATGATAATTCTCCTGTTATCAACAAAAAACTTAATGAAATTAATTTACCTTTAGAATCAGTCCTGGTGACTATTTTAAGAGGTGATAAACCAATTGTACCTAGAGGGAATACAAAAATATTATCTGGAGATTTAATTGTAACTTTAACAAAACCAGAATTTGAAGAAGAATTAGTAGATATGTTTAGTCCCAGTCAAAAGAAAGAAAAAGCAAATTAGTAAGAATAAAGTAGTGAGGAAGGCAGGTATCTATGATTGGAACAATAGTAAACACAGCAGCGATTATAGCAGGAGGATTTTTAGGAAATTTTTTGAAGGGAAAATTTTCTTCAAGGATACAGGAAACTGTTATGCAGGGAATAAGTCTGGCTGTAATGTTAATTGGATTAAAAATGGCCTTTAGTCTTGATAAAAACAATGGCACTATATTGATAATTTTCAGCCTGGTTATAGGTGGAATTATTGGTGAGGTAATTAATATAGAAAAAAAATTAAATAATGTAGGAGATTGGTTACGGGAAAAAGTTGGGGATGATGAATTTTTTGTCCAGGGTTTTGTCCAGACAAGCCTTATTTATTGTGTTGGAGCAATGGCTATTATGGGAGCAATTCAAGATGGATTAAATAGTGATCCATCCCTTCTTTATACTAAATCTCTTTTAGATGGAACTTCTTCAATAGCTTTTGCAGCTACATATGGAATAGGGGTGGTTTTTTCTGCTATCCCAGTTTTTATTTATCAGGGTTCTATAACTCTTTTAGCTTCTTATGCCCAACAAATTCTCAATGATTCAATGATAATGGGAATGACAGCTACCGGAGGATTGTTGATTTTTGCGATTGGATTAAATATAATAAAAGTAGCGAAAATAAAAGTGGGAAATTTATTACCATCATTATTAGTTGCAATTATTCTTTTTGGTATTTTTTAAAAGAAAAAACAAAACCTTAAATATGGGGAATAGCCCTACAAATAAGGAGTAGAGGAGAAAGGGGTAAAATATGATTGGTTTTATAAGAAATATTCTGGGATTTTTGCTCGAAAAAGTGAATATACATATAAGTCCTAAATCTCCAGGAAAAAGTGTGAAAAATTTTAAATTAAGAAAAATATATCCAATCATTTCAGTAGTTTTAGTAGTTATTACAATTTTTAGTTTAGGATTTTTATTTAATAGTTATCACAGTAAATATCAATTAGCTAAAAACAAATTAGAGGAATTAGAAGGAGTTTATAAAGAAAAAAAAGAATTAGAAAAAGAATTATTAACTTTAAGTAGAGAAACTGAAAAGTTAAAACAAAGTTTAAATGAATTAAAAGAATATAATAATGATATAAATTCAATGATAGCTAATGATGATAACGGATCTAAAAACAAAGAAAATAAAAAAATAGAAAATATAGAACTGAGAACAGCAGTTTCATATAATTATCAAATTTTAGAACAGGGTATACCTCGAGGCGGAGGAGATTTTCGATTACTATATCAGGATACAAATGAAATGATTAAAAATATGCAAAAAAATATTAATATGATTAGAAGAGAAATCCCTGAACAAAAAGAAGAATTAGAAACTCTTGAGGAAAATGTAAAAAAACATAATGAAAAATTAGCAGCAACTCCAACAATTTGGCCAGTTAAGGATAATAAGGAAGGATATATTTCTTCTAATTTTGGTTGGAGGAATGATCCTACTACATCTGAGAGAGAATTTCATGAAGGTTTGGATATTGCTGTTTGGTATAATACACCTGTTATGGCAACTGCTTATGGTACAGTAAGTTATACAGGTTGGGAAAATGGTTTTGGCTGGGTAGTAAAAATTGATCATGGTTTTGGTTATAAAACCATTTATGGCCATCTAAACCATATAGAAGTAAAAGAAGGTGAAAATGTTAAAAGGGGACAGACAATAGCTCTTACTGGCAATTCAGGACGAAGTACAGGCCCTCATCTTCATTATGAAATTCGGGTTAATGATTCTCCTAAAAACCCAAGAGAATTTATAGGGAGGTAAATATGTTTGGAAAAAGCGATAATAAAGGATTAGACAAAGATAAAGTAGAGACTATTTTAGGAACAGGCACAAAAATAGATGGAAATATAAATTCTAAAGGTTCTTTGCGAGTTGAAGGAACAGTAGTTGGAGAAATTGAAGTTAAAGGTGATTTATTTGTTGGGGAGGATGCAAATATAAAGTCAAAAGTAAAAGGGAGAAATGTAATAATTGCCGGTAAAATAGAAGGAAATATTATTGCTGAAAATAAATTAGAAATTTTACCTACAGGAAGAGTAGATGGAGATATTCAAATGAAAACGATTAAAATTGAAGAAGGGGCCAAATTTGAGGGAAATAGTAAAATATTAACTAATTCTAAGAAAAATAAGTCAAAAAAACAAAAAGAAAATAAAAATAGTTAATTTTTTAATGATATAAATAGGTAGGGTGATATAATTGAGAGAAGAAGATCATTTAAATGAAGTATCTGAGGAATTAAAAGAGAGATATGAAGAAGCTGTTTCTGATTTAGAATTTGGTAAATTTGAAAAAGCTCAAGAAAGTTTAGAAAAATTAGTAAATGAAAAAGAAGATTTTGCTCCTGCCTATAATAAATTAGGAGTAATTTTTCTTTATAAAAAAAATCTAGAAAAAGCAGATGAAATGCTAAAAAAAGGGCAAAAATATGATGATGAATTTGCACCAATTATAACTAATTTTGGTAGTTTGGCTAAAAAAAGAGGTAATCTGGAAAAAGCTGAAGAATTATACAGGAAAGCTCTGGAGATAAATGATGAATATGGTCCTGCTCATAATAATTTGGGAGTTGTTTTGAGAGAAAAGGGCAATTTTTCTGAATCTGTAAAACATTTAAAAAAAGCTAAAAAATTAGGTTCATATTCAGTAAAAATAAGTGATGAACCTTTTTACAAAAGAAAAGGTTGCCTTGTTCCCTTAGGACTTGCAATTCTTTTTTCCATTCTTATTTATCTATGGTTAAGTTAATTGATTAAGTTGAGGAGGAACCGCAAAAATGCCTAATAAATATAACAAAGGTGAAAAAGTTAAATTTAAGAAAAAACATCCCTGCGGAGGCGATACCTGGGAAATAATTAGGGTAGGAATGGATTTTAAATTAGAATGTAGAACTTGTGGTAGAGTTGTTTCTATGTCCAGAAAAGATTTCGAAAAAGCTGTAAAAGAAAAAATTAATGAGAATTAAATTTCTTGATATCTTGCAATCTATTATAGAGAGTGCTATAATAAAAAATGATGGTTATAGCCATCTATTTTAATTTTAAATAATATAAAAACCATTCCCTTAATTAAAAAAGGGGCGTTTAGACCAAATGGAGGTGAAATTTATGCGTAAATATGAAACTATCTTTGTATTGAGACCTGATTTAGAAGAGGATGATATTGAAAAAAGCATCAGCAGAATTAAAGATGTAATTACTAATAGTGAAAGTGAGATCATTGAAGAAGAGATTTGGGGTAAAAAATCTCTTGCTTATGAGATTAATGATTATAGATCAGGTCATTATACAGTTTTGACTTTTAAATCAGATGGTAGTGTTATTGATGAACTGAAAAGAAATTATAAAATAATGGACAGTGTTATTCGTCATCTTGTAGTAAAAAAAGAAAACTAGACTAAAATCAGGGGTGGTGTTCTTCTTGTTAAATAGAATTACTCTTATCGGACGTCTTGTCAGGGATCCGGAATTGAGATATACCAGTAATGGAACCCCTGTAAGCAATTTCACTTTGGCTGTAGAAAGAAATTATAAAAACAAACAGGGTGAAAGAGATGTAGATTTTATAAAAATTGTTACCTGGAGAGGATTGGCTGAAACCTGTGCTGAACATTTAGGCAAAGGACGGATGGTTGCAGTTGAAGGAAGATTACAAATCCGTAAATCGCAAAATGAAAACAGAACATATATAAATCCTGAAGTAGTGGCTGATAATGTTCAATTCTTGGATTGGCCAGGAGATAATTCTGGTGGCAGCAGAAAAAATAATAATATGAGTCAAAATAATTCTGCTCCAAAAAACAGAAAATCTCAAAATAATTATCAAACTCAAAATAATAGCCAGAATAATTTTGAGGAAGACGAAGACTTTGATGTACCGTTTTAAAAGGAGGGATATTTATGGCAAGAGGTAGAAGTAAATCATGTTATTTTTGTGGTAATGATAAAGAAATTGATTATAAAGATATAAATACATTACAAAGATATATTACAGATAGAGGAAAGATTGTACCACGTAGAATTACAGGGAATTGTGCTAAACACCAAAGAGCAATTACTACTGCAATTAAAAGAGCTCGTTCTATTGCTTTACTACCATATGTAAAAGATTAAGATTTTTATTAAAGGAGGCTAATTAGCCTCCTTTAATTTACATTTTATGAGAGGTGTTAATAATTGAAATGAATGAAAAAGTGATTGATATTATAAAAGCAGTTTCAGCTGTGGTTTTACTGACAATATTAAATATATATATTCCATTTCTAAGCCTCTTTGTACTGATCGTCTGGCCAATACCTATAGTATTGACTGTAATAAAACATAGTTCAAAAGAAGCAGCTATAGTTATAGCAATAGCTGCCTTGATAAATGGCATCTTCTTTTCACCATTAATGGGCCTATTGGCAATTGTTGGATTTGGATTTATTGGTTTTGTGCTTGGTTCATCAATTAATGAAGATCTTTCTCCTGTTAAAGTTCTTATTTTTACGGTAATAACTGTTTTTGTATCTCAAAGCCTTATTTTAACTATTTCAATACAATTTTTAGGTTTTGATATAAATCAAATAGTTAATGAATCTATGACAGCGGTAATGGGGACACCGCAAATTGATGAATTAATTTTAACTCAAATAAAAAGTGTAATAAAATCAATAATCCCAGCAATATTATTTGTTTCTTCGGTTTTGGTAGGGGTAGTAAATTATTATATTACAATGTGGTATATAAATAGAATAGGTATTGAAAAGAAAACATTTAAAGATATAAAATTATGGAACTTTCCTAAGTGGATTATATCACTGGGAATATTAATAACTTTAATGTTTTCTCAAAATATATTTTTATTAAATTTAAATATAATTTTTTCATTTTTTGCTTTTATTCAGGGGTTTAGTGTAGGTTTATATTATGTAAATAAAAAGGGAAATATGTTTTTGAACATTTTATATGTATTCGTGGTTTTCTTAATACCTTTACTTCCCTTTGCTTTAATACTCATAGGATTAGTAGATATGTGGTTTGATTTTAGAAAAATAAAAATAAATTAATCAAGGGGGATAATTTTAAATGGAAGTAATTTTAATTGAAGATGTAGAAAATCTTGGTTCTGAAGGTGAAGTTGTTGATGTAGCTGGTGGTTATGCTAGAAATTATCTTTTTCCAAAAAGATTGGCAGTTGAAGCGACTGAAGGCAAGAAAAAACAAATAAAGCACAGAAAGAAAAAGAAAAAACGTAAAGAAAAGGAAAAAATAGCTGATGCTAAAGAAATGGCAGAAAAATTAGAACAGGAAAAGTTCATTTTTCCTGTAAAAGCTGGTGAAAATGGAAAGTTGTTTGGTTCTGTTACAAGTAAAGATATCGGTGAAAAGGTAAATGATGCTGGTTATGATATCGATAGAAAAGAAATTGATTTAGATGATAATATCAAGGAATTAGGAGTTCATAAAATACCAGTAAAAATTTATAAAGATGTTTATGCTGATATAAAAGTTGAAGTAGTAGAAGCTGATGAAAAATAATAAAGAATAAAATATAAAAATGTAAAATATAAAAATGGATTTTAATCCTTGATCTAACAATCATATGTTAGGTCAAGGATTTTTTTATTGACAGAATAAAAATGTTGTAGTATAATATGACTAAATCGTCATATGACTAAAAAGTCATATGGTAAATATATATTATTTCCCGGGAAATAATATTTTGGAGGTGAACAATTTGCCAACATCTACTTTTTTTAATCTTCCTCAGCCAAAAAAAGAAAGAATAATTGATGCAGCTCTAGATGAATTTGCTGATCATTCCTATCATCAGGCAAGAGTTAGCAATATAGTAAAAAAAGCTGGTATAGCAAAAGGTAGTTTTTATCAATATTTTGAAGATAAAAAAGAAATTTTTAAATATATAATTGATATTATGGGAGAAAAGAAAT
Organism: Halanaerobiales bacterium; assembly: GCA_035270125.1. NCBI lineage: Bacteria > Bacillati > Bacillota > Clostridia > Halanaerobiales > Halanaerobiales bacterium. The sequence continues at coordinate 6,242 of DATFIM010000169.1, forward strand.
TAAAATATTTGAAAGATGTAATAAAAAAGCAGGCAGAAATGGATTTTTTTGATTTTTTAGAAGAACTATATAAAGAAGGTATAAATTTTGCTAAAGATCATCCCCGTTTAAATAAGATTGGAAATAAATTGTTTTCGGATTCAAACAGTGAAATATTTGAAGAAATTATGGATATAAATAAAAACAAAAGTATTTATTTTTATGAAAATATTCTTAATAAGGGAATTGATAATGGAGAAATTGATCCCCAAATTGATATAAAACTTACTGCCCATTTATTAACTAAAATTAATATTTTTATTGGAGAATTATTATATAAAGAAAGTGAGGTTGGTTTAGATGATATGAGAATAGTACAGGAGGTATTATATATTATCAAGAATGGATTAGAATTGAATAAAAAAGGAGGGGACAATATTGGCACTACTTAATTTAAAAGATGTTAAAAAGATTTATCAACAGGGAGAAATAGAGGTGCCTGCCTTAAATGGTATAAATATTGATATTGAAGAAGGTGAATTCACCACTATTTTTGGACCTTCAGGTTCTGGGAAAACTACATTTTTAAATATGATAGGTTGTCTTGATAAACCTACTTCAGGTGAAATATATTTTAATAAAAACAAGTTAAAAGATTTGAATAAAAAAGAATTAGCAGATATTAGGAGATATAATATTGGCTTTATTTTTCAAAGTTATAATTTAATTCCTGTACTTACAGCTTATGAAAATGTTGAATTTGCTTTAAGGTTAATAGATGGGGAAACAGATAAAGACATAAAAAATAAAGTAATGAAAATCTTAGCTGATGTTGGTTTAGAAGGACTTGAAAAAAGAAAACCTAATGAACTTTCTGGTGGACAAAAACAAAGAGTTGCTGTAGCAAGAGCTTTAGTAAAAGAACCTAAATTGATTTTAGCTGATGAGCCAACTGCAAATCTAGATTCAAAAACCGGAAAAGAAGTAATGGAAATTATGTTAAAAATGAATGAACAGTTAAATACAACTTTTATATTTTCAACTCATGATCCTAGAGTTATGGATTATGCCAGACGTTTGATTGAAATTAAAGATGGTCTTATTTCTGATGATGAAAGGAGGTAAGTGTTATGTTTTTGCTCAAATTAGCATTTAAAAACCTTACCCGCCATCGTAAAAGAACATTAATAACTGCTTCAATAATTGCAGCTGCAGTTGTTATATTTTTAGCTTTTGATTCTATTTTATTAGGTTTAAATGAAGCTTCTTATAAAAATATAATTAATTATTCTACATCTGAGATGCAGGTTGTTAAAAACGAATACTGGGAAAATAAAGATAACTTACCTTTAAATAATTTAATTGAAGAAGATCAGGAGTTTATGAATAAGTTAAGTTCCAACAGTATTATAGAAGGTTATAGTAGGAAACTTATTTTTCAGGCAAGATTAAATAATGGAATTGATGAATTGCCAATTAAGGCAGTAGGTGTTAGAGGGGATGAAATTAATAGAACTTTAGATTTGAAAAGCAAAATAATTGAAGGTGAATTTTTTCTAAATGGTGAAAAACATGCAGTTTTAGGTAAAGAATTAGCTGATTTAATGAATTTAGAATATGGTGATTATTTAACATTATTAGTAAGGACTAAAGAGGATACTTTTAATACTATAGAATTAGAAATCGGTGGATTATTAAAAACTCCAAATCCAGAGGTTAATAAAAACAATCTTTATTTACCTTTAAATATTGCTCAAGATTCTCTTAATTTAAATAATGAATTTAGTCATTTATTAATTAAAACCAAAAATAATATTGAAATAGATAGAATAGCTGCAAAATTAGAAAATGATCTAAAAAATATAAATCAGAATTTAAAAGTAGTTCCCTGGAATGATTTAACTGCAGTTTCCGTTATGACTGCTAAACAGGGGGCAAATCGAATGATTTTAGGGATTATTCTTTTGCTGGCTGCTATTGGAATTATTAATACAGTAATTTTAGCAGCTTTAGAACGCATGGAAGAAATTGGAATGATGAAAGCTATGGGAATGAAAAGAAGTGAAATTATTATTTCTTTTGTTCTGGAATCAACTGGATTAGCAATTATTGGAGGAATATTAGGTTGTGTTTTTGGGGCAGCAGTAATATTTTTTATGCATAATTATGGTATAGATTTTGCTGCTCTTTATGATATCAATATTAATGAATTTGGTATTCCAATTGTTGATAAGATTTATGGTGCATGGAAAATTACTTCTTTTTTCTTTGTTTTTATATTCAGTGTAATTGTTTCTATGATTTCTAGTATCTTTCCTGCTTACTGGGCAGCTAATAAAAATCCTGTGGATGCTATTCATCACAGATAAAGGAGGGATCATATGGGTTATTTAGTTAAATTGGCTTTTAAAAATATATTCAGACATAAATTACGTACTATTGTTTCAATATCAGCAATTATTGTAGCCATTATAGTTGTAGTTTTTGCCAGAGGCTTAATTAATGGGATGATTAATTCAACTTATTCAGATTATTTTCACTATCAATCCGGACATGTAAGAGTTATTAATAAAGAATATGAACAAAAAGAAAGACTTCTATCATTAAATCATACTGTGAGTGGGTTTTCTGAAGAAGAAGGTCTGGATACAATGTTTGAAGAATTTAATAATATAGAAGGTGTTGAAAGAGTAATACCCAGATTAAAATTTGGAGCTATAGTTAGTACAGGTGATGAATTGGTTGAAATGATGGGTTGGGGAGTTGATTCACAAAAAGAATTAGATTTTACAAATTTGGGAGAAAATATTGCTGAGGGAAGAATGGTTGAAAAAGGAAAAATGGAAGTTGTTATGGGAGATAGTCTGCTTCAGGATTTAAATAAAGAAGTTGGTGATAAAGTAACTATTGTTTATAATACAGCTTTTAGTTCTCTAAAAGGTGCTACTTTCAAAATTGTAGGGAAAGTTGATAGTAATTTAAAACTACTTGATGAAAAATTGTTTTATTTGCCATTAAGTGTTGCTCAAAGACAATTATATCTTGATGGTCAAACTACTGAAATTTTATTTGAATTAAAAGATCGAAATATGGCTGGAGAGACAAGCAATAAAATCAATGCTCTTTTATCTAATAAAGGAGTTGCTGATAAATATGAGGCAATTAACTGGCGAGAAGGTGGAGGCATAATTTCCTTTTTTGATTTAGCAAAAAACATATATAATGTAATATATATTTTCATTGTTGGCCTGGCCAGTTTTGTAGTAATCAACACTTTGATTATGATTGTAAAAGAAAGAACTCAAGAAATTGGAATGATGAGTTCTCTAGGATTGAAAAAAAGTTCGATTTTAAAGCTATTTATTTTTGAAGGAACAGTGATGGGTATAATCGGTAGTTTTATTGGTGCAGTTTTTGGAGGTATAATAACTAAGGTTCTTTCAACTGTTGGTCTTGACTTTACTCAAGCATTTGAGGGAATGGGTGAAGAAATAATAATGAGCACTATAATTTACCCTGAACATTCTATTTCAAATTTGATTTTTGCCTTTTTCTTAGGAGTCATAATTGTAAGTTTAGCTAGTATTATACCAGCACGAAGAGCTGCAAATCTAGAACCTACAGATGCTTTGCGTGATATAGAATAAGAGGAGGTTAAACTATGAATACTAATAAATTAACTAAGATAGATTTTAATATGAAATTAATTACTAGTTTTTTAATAATGATTTTCTGTTTAATATTTTTAAGTCAAAATATGATGGCTATAACTGCTGAAGAAATCATTAATAAAAGAGATGAAAATGAATATATAGAATCTGCTAGAATAGAAGCAAAAATGATTATAACTAATTCAGGACGTGAAATGACTAAAGAAATGGTGTCAATTTCTAAGGGAGAAGATGCTTTTGTTGAATTTACAAACTCTAGAGATAGAGGCACAAAATATCTTAAAAAAGGAGATAATCTTTGGATGTTTTTCCCAGATGCTGAAGATGTAGTAAAAATTTCCGGGCATATGATGAATCAAGGAATGATGGGCAGTGATTTTTCCTATCAGGATATAATGGAATCAACTAAAATGACCGAGCTTTACAACTTTGAATTAATTGGAGAAGGTGAATATAATAACCGCACCTGTTATATATTAGAAGCTACTGCTGTTGAAGGTAAGGAAGTTTCTTATTACAGGAGAAAAATTTGGATTGACAAAGAAAGGTTTATTGCTTTAAAAGAAGAATTATATGCACAAAGTGGTAGGCTTTTAAAAGTTAGTGAAGTAAAAGAAGTTGATGAATTTGAAGGAAGATATTACCCGGTGATAAGTATTATGGAAAATAAACTAAGAGAAAATACAAGTACTGAATTTATTGTTGAAAAAATTGAGTTTAATCCTGAGATAGATGAGAGTATATTTACATTAGAAAATTTACAATAATAAGGAGGTAATTATGAATAAAAAGCTTTTGATTATTTTCAGTTTTTTACTAATAATTTTACTATCCTTAACTGCTTCAGCTGAGGTTGAAATAGGTGGAGAAGTAGGGGTTGATTCAAGTGTTATTTTTAATAATAATCAAAGTGAATTTTATTTAACAGAGAATCTAAAAATTAAATTATTTATTCCTCAAACAAAAAGTGCTGAAGTAAAAGTAGATTTTGAGCTAAGGAATAATCAATTTGGTACAAACACTACTTTTAAAAAATTATATATAAAAAGAGGATATAATAATTTTAATATTAGTCTGGGAAGACAGCCGGTTTCCTGGTCATTTGGATCATTAATTAATCCAGTTGATTTTAATTTTGGAGCAGAGATTATGGATCAGTCTCAATCAGCTAAATATATAGATGCTGCAAAAATTTATGTACCAGTTAACTGGAAAACAGGTATAGAACTAGTGGCTAATCCTCAAATTTCAACTAAAACGAAAACTGAAACTAAAACTGGGATTAGGGCTAGAACTATGATAAATAATTATGATCTATCATTAAATTATATAAATGATCCTCTGGATATTAATAGAAAAAACAAAATAGGATTAAGTTTAAAAGGTGACTTAGGACCCCTGGGTCTATATTCAGCAGTTAGTTATGAAAAATCGACTAAGCAAACCATTGAAGATGAAAATATATATTTATTGGGACTTGATTATAGTAAAACAATTAATTATGATCAGCGAGTTTATTTACAGGGAGAAGTTATTAATTTAAGCTCAATTAAACTCAAAGAATTTGCAACAACTTTATTACAGGCTGACATCTCAGATAATTTAGAATTAGATGAAAAAAGATATAATCTTTTAGCAGGAAATATATCTTATTCAATTAATAATTTTTCAAGTGTAAATTTATTTTTATTAGGGAATATTAATGACAGCAGTTTTGCCTTAACACCTCAATATAAAAATCAACTACCTGGAAATATAGATTTAACTATAAGTAGTATTTTAGCAACCAGCAAAAACAAAGATTTTTTCAATCAGGAAAATGTACCACTATCCATAAATTTTAATTTAAGCTATTCTTTTTAAAAATTAATTCTATAGATAAATTTATTTGTTATGGAGGGTTTTTATGTATTTAATAAGATTAGCAATCAAAAATCTAACCAGACATAAAAAAAGAACATTATTAACTGCAGGGATTATTGCTTTAGCAGTAGTATTTTATATATTTTTAGATTCTTTAATGTTGGGTATGAGAAATAAAGCTTTATCAAATATAATTGATTTTGAAAGTGGTCATATTCAGGTTGCTAATGAAAATTATTGGGAGCAAAGAGATGAATTTCCTTTAGAAAATTTAATGAACCAGGATGGAGAAACAGCAGCAATAATAAAGGAAACTGAAGGAATAAAGGGAATTTCTCCTCAATTAAAATTTCTGGCCAGATTAAATAATGGTGTGGATGAGATTCCAATTCCTGTTGAAGGAGTTATACCTCAAAATGAAAAAGAGGTATTTGAAAAAGATAAATATTTTGTGAAAGGTGATTATTTTGCTAAGGGTGAATATAAAGCTGTTTTAGGAAAAAATCTAGCAGAATTAATGGGGCTAAAAAATGGTGATTATTTCACTTTAGTATTTAGAACAAAAAATGAGACATTTAATACAATTGATTTACAAATATCAGGGCTTTTAGAAACCCCTAATCCTAATATCAATTCTAATAGAATATTTATTCCTCTTTCTATAGCTCAGAAAGTTCTTAATGTAGATAATAAAATTAGTCAGTATGCTATAAGAACAGAAAAAAAGGAAGTTGAAGAAGAAATTAAATTGTTAAATAATGAATTAAATGGTGAAATAACAGCTTTTCCCTGGCAGGATTCTGCTTCTTCTATGATAAAATTAAGTCAGGCTCAAGAAATAGAAAGTGAAATTATTTTAGGTATTATTTTAATTATTGCTGTTTTAGGTATTATAAACTCCATTATATTAGCAGGAATAGAAAGAATCGAAGAAATAGGGATGATGAAAGCTCTTGGTATGAAAGAAAGAGAAATTATTTTGACATTTGTTTATGAATCTACTGGCATTGGAGTTTTAGGAGCATTTATAGGATCTGTATTTAGTTTTATAGGAGTTGGTTTATTTCAAAAATATGGAATTGATTTTTTTAAATTAATGGGAACCGACTATGATTTTAGTGATTTTGGGATGCCAATTATGGGAAAAGTTTATGGTGAATGGAATCCTGAGACCTTTCTCTTTATTATTGTATTTGTGATTTTGATTAGTAGTATAGTTAGTATTTTTCCTGCAATGTGGGCAGCTAAAAAAGAAGCAGCAAAAGCAATTCACCATAAACAATAAAAAGTCTATAATTATCCAAGTTGTGTTTCATCTATAAAATATTTAAATGAGATTACTAATGGTAGTGAAATCAAAACTCCAATTAAGCTAAATCTCATTCCTACTAAAAGACCATATTTATCTATGAAATAACCAATTGCCATTGGTCCCAGACTATAGATGATTGTATAAAGAGTTGAAAAAAGACCAAAACCTGACCCCTGATATTTTTCAGGGGATTTTTTCATTACATAGGAATTGATTAAGGTATTATGGCTTTTGAAAGTAATTCCTAGAACTATAAGTGTTAAAATAATCATAAAGTGATTAATATGTAGGGTAAAAATAATAAAAAAGATGAGATTAAGAGCAGTAAGTGTAGCAAAAATTCTTTTTACTCCAAATTTATCAGCAGCCCAGGCAACTCCCATTTTGGTAATGAGTCCACTTACAGCTATTATTGTAAAAAGCTTATTGGCATTAGAAAAACTATAATTTTTTGCTTCAGCTAAAGCAGTAGGAATAAAAGATTCAAAACCTTTTATAGCAAAAAAACCAAAACCTCCTACTAAGGTAGCCCAAATTATAAATTTTCTAAGATTAGGGTGTTTGAAAACTTCAAATATTTCCGTTAATTCTTCTTTAAAACTATTTTGATTTTCTGGATCACTTTTTATAGTTTTTTTGATTTTTTTGCCTTTCATAAAATAGGCAAATAAAAAACTGGTAATTATAATTCCTATACCAGCAGCCAAAAATAGACTATTCCAGGAATAACCTAGATTTTCTAGAAATAAAATTACAGCTAAAGGTGCTATAAAACTGGCTGTACCTCCAAAAAGTTCTAAAAGAGCAGTGGAAGTTGTTTCTTTACCTGTTTTTCCTATCAAAACTGAAAAAGTATAGCCTGCTGTAGTATAAAGGCCTGTTGCTCCTCCCATTAAAAATGATAAAATTGCAAGAACTAAATAATTTGGTGAAAAACTTAATAATAATAGACTTAAACCTGTTAAAAAACTACTATAAATTATTGTTTTTTTACAACCATATATATCAGTTAAAATTCCGGAAGGGAATCTGGTAAAAGCATAACCTAAATAGACGAAGGTTATTAGAGAGCCAGCCTGAGTTGAACTTATACTTAGAGAGTTTTTTAAAGGTGATAAAAGTGGGGTATATATGAATTTGGCAATACCGGAAAAGAAAAATAATATTGAATTTAGTACAAAAACTACAATATAGTTTGGATTATCTGTGTCCATTAATTAGTCTCCTCAAATATATTTTGGATCATTTTTTGAAATTTTTCTGGTTCATAATTTTTATAATCTTCTATTAGTTCTAAAACTTTATCAAGTTGTTCTTTAGTTATTTCGCCATTTTCATAAAGGTCATAATAATTGTTAGTTAAAGTTAAAGTTATTTTTTGATCTATATTATCTTTATTAAGCATCAGGCATACTCCCTTCTATTGATACATTTTCAGGATCAACAAAACGAATATGTTCTTCATCAAATGAAAGTTTGATAGAGCCGGTTTGGCCGGTTCTTTGCTTGGCAACAATTATATCTGTTTCATCTTCTGTACCTTCTGCAATAGCTTTTTCACGGGCGGCAGCACTTGTATGTGCTTCCCGGTAAAGAAAGATTACCCCATCAGCAATTTCTTCAATATTACCAGAATCTCTTAGGTCAGATAAAACCGGTCTTTTGTCAGATCTACTTGTAAAACTTCTACTTATCTGTGAAATCAAAATAATAGGAACATTTAATTCAGATGCTAAATTTCTTAATTGGAGAACAATTTCACCAATTGCTCTTGAAGTGTTTTGAATCTGATCATCAGGAAGTTGAATCATTTGCAGATAATCAATAACTACTAAACCAATATCATCTAATTGAGATCTAAATTTACGTAACCGGGCTCTTATTTGAGCGACATTCAAACCTCTTTCATCAGAGATCATTAATGGGTATTCATGCATATTATCAAGTGCTTTAGAGATGCGATTTTCTTCTTTTTCATTTGTTTGGCCCTGGGAATATTTCCAGGCATGAACCTGTGATTCAGAAATTACCATTCTATCTACTACCTCAGTTGCATCCATTTCAAGACTTATCATTGCTACTGGTACATCTCTTTTTAAGACATTTTGAGCAATATTAATAGCAAAGGCAGTTTTACCCATACTGGTAGATGCTGCTATTACAGAAAGGTGACCCTTTTTGAATCCGCCAATTAAATTATCGAGAGAAATAAAACCACTTCTAAGACCTACATCTGCTTCTCCATTTTTTCTTTCCAGGTATGATTCAAAAGAATCTATTAGGGCTTCTTCCATTGAATAGATATGTTTATCCATATCTGTTGATTCATTAGTTGCCTCAAAAATTAATTCCTGAGCCTGAGCCTGATAATCTCCAATATCAAGATCATCATTATCAGCTAAATTTTTGATTTTGTTTGCAGCTCTTAACAATAAATCTTTTTGATGTCTTTCTTTGATAAGGTCTATAGTTGGTTGGAGTTCTTCGACTGTATTAAAGCCTGAAGTTAATTTATCAATAACTTTTTCTGGCTTTTTAATAACTCCATCTTTTTTTAATTTAATAAATAATTTAGTTTTTGAAATTTGACTATCTCTTTGAAATTGATTTAAAAGTATTTCATAAATGAGTGAAGCCTGAGGATTTTGAAAGTGTTCTACTTCAAGAACATCTGCTACTTCATCAATTTTGCTTGGGAACTGAAGTAGTATACCCAGTAATTGAAACTCTGTTCTGGCTATTTCATTTTCATCACTCAAATATTTTTCTTCAACTGCCATTTAAGAAACCTCCTTTTACTACAGATCCCAATAAAATTTATCCCATTTTTTTATATTATCCTCTTTATCATTTTTATTTTTTTTATTTTGATTTGAATCATGATTTCTATTATAATTTTTCTTTTTTGCAAAGTATTTTCTTGCTTCTCTTACAGATCTTATTTTATTATTTTTTAGTGGCTTTATAAAATTATCTTCAATATATTTTAAAGAAGGTTGACCATCTCTTTTTCTTTTAACTCCTTCTTTTATTGCATACTGAACCATAGAAGAACTCAAGGCAAAATCATCTATTAACCAGCTTTTAAAAGTTTCCAATTGAGTTGGGTTAATATTTCTCCATTTAATACCATATACTCTTGCCAGGTCTTTTGTTTCTCTATATAATCTATCAAAATATTTTAATTTATCAAGATCAAAAATTTCTTTATTATACCAATCATCTATAATCCCTCTTAAATAATAGAAAGCATTATTATGATTTTCCTGACCTCTTTGTTTTTCCAGCCATTTATTTACTCGTCTTATTAATTCCTGTAGAATTTCTTTGGAAAAGTCATTTAACCATTTATCTATTTCTTTATTAAATTGACGATAATCAATATCATCAGCTAAAAAACTTACTATAGCTTTTTTTATTTCGTTAATTGAAGGAGCTTTCTTTTTAATTATATTTTTGCGATATTTCTTTTTATCCTGGAAATTATTGAAAGTTTTTCTGTTAATTAATATATTTTTCTCTTTTTTATTTTCATTAATATTTTCTTTGTTTATTATGATTTCAAATTCTTTATTGTTTTTTTTCTCTATATCGATTATATCATTGTCATTCATGTAATCAAGGGATTTTTTGATTTCAGATAAATTACATGCTAAACTTGAAGTAATATTATTTAAATCTAATTTTAGATAATTATCTTTTTTTAAATGGGTTAAAAGATAAAGAAAAACAGCAAGTGAAGAGTCAGGAAATTTTTTTAACAAACCAGCATCTATTGCAGATCTACCAATTTCAAGACTTTGTTTTTCTTCATGAGCCACAAGTTTAACTTTTTGATGTTCTAAAAAATTAATATTACCCATTATAAATACTCCTTTTTATTATTCTTATACATCACCTTAATATATTATTTCTCTAATAAAATGTCAAATCCTTTTCAAATTTATCTTTCTTGACTAATCACTATAGTTTTAGATATAATTGCACTAAGGAGATAATTATTTATTAAATAAGATCTAAAAAAGAAAGGAAGATTTATTTGATAGGAAGATATTCTTTACCACAAATGGAAGAAATTTGGAGTGAGGAAAATAAATACAAGAAATGGCTTGAAATAGAAATAGCTGTTTGCAAAGCTAAGGCTGAATTAGGAGAAATCCCTAAAAAAGCTGCTAAAAAAATTGAAAATAATTCTAAACTTGATCTAGAAAGGATTAAAGAAATAGAAAAAACAACACGACATGATATGTTAGCTTTTATTGAAAGTATTAATGAAAAACTGGGTAATGAATCAAAATATGTTCATCAGGGTTTAACATCTTCTGATATAAAAGATACTGCTCGTGCACTACAAATGAAAGAAAGTGTTGAATTAATTTTAAAAGATTTAAATAAAATGAAAAAAGTACTTAAAGAAAAAGCAATTTTACATAAAAAAACAATTATGATTGGAAGAACTCATGGAGTACATGCTGAACCAGTAACCTGGGGATTAAAAATGGCCCTCTGGTATGAAGAAATAAAAAGACATATAAAAAGAATGGAAAATATACTTGATCTGGTAAGTGTTGGTCAGGTTTCAGGAGCAGTAGGGACATATACAAGTGTCAGTCCTAAAATTGAAGAAGAAGTTTGTAAGAAATTAGGACTTAAACCTGCTCCAATAAGTAATCAGATAATGCAAAGAGATAGACAGTCTGATTTTTTGAATCATTTAGCATTAATTGCAGCTTCTTTAGAAAAGTTTGCAACAGAAATCAGGAATTTACAGAGAACAGATATTTTAGAAGTTGAAGAAGGTTTTCGAAAAGGGCAAAAAGGTTCTTCTGCTATGCCTCATAAGAAAAACCCAATAGTTTGTGAGAGAATAACAGGTTTAGCCAGAGTTGTGCGTGGAAATGTTGTTCCTGGTTTAGAAAATATATCTCTCTGGCATGAAAGAGATCTTACTCATTCTTCAGTTGAAAGAGTTATACTTCCTGATAGTAGTATCCTGGTTGATTATGCTTTGCAAAAATTCAAAGAAGTTTTAGAAGAGTTAAAAATAAATAAAGATAATATGAGAAAAAATATGGATAGAACTCATGGACTTATTTTCTCTCAGAGAGTTATGTTAGCTTTAGTTGATAAAGGTTTAGAAAGAGAAGATGCCTATGAGATGGCCCAGAGGAATGCACTTAAAGCCTGGGAAAACAAAGAAGATTATAAAAAATTAAT
>DATFIM010000170.1 GCA_035270125.1 Halanaerobiales bacterium
GAATAAGTTAAAGGCATAATTATCATGGCCACAAATGCCGGTAGAATATCTGTAAAATCATCCCAATCAAGTTTGGTGATATTAGACATCATCATGGTCCCTACAACAATTAATGCAGGAGCAGTAGCGGCTCCAGGCACTATCCCAATAAGAGGTCTGAAAAATAGAGCCAAAAAGAATAAAATTGCAGCAACAACACCTGTTAAACCTGTTCTTCCTCCTTCAGCCACACCTGAAGCAGATTCAACATAAGTTGTAACTGTAGTTGTACCAAAAAGAGCTCCACCGGTAGTACCTATAGCATCAGCAAGTAAAGCACGATTTGCTTTAGGAAGATCTCCATTTTCATCTAAATATCCTGCCTGTTGACTTACACCAACCAAAGTTCCAGCAGTATCAAACATATCTACAAATAAGAAAGAAAGTAGAATCCCGATTAAACCTGCATTAAAAGCAGCTTTTATATCAAGTTGAAATAAAACTTCTGACCAATCTGCCATACTTGGCATGGCAAAAAATCCATTAAAAGCAGGTGTAACTCCATTAGTCCAACCAAATATTGTAGCAGCTATAATCCCCCATAATAGTGCTCCCTTTATCTTTAAAGCATGGAGAATACCAATCACAACCAATCCAAAAATAGCTACAAGGGATGGTCCACTTAACGGGTTACCAATGGTTACTAAAGTGGCTTCACTATTAACAGCTATATTAGCATTCTGCAAACCAATAAAAGCAATAAATAAACCTATACCAGAACTAATACCTGTTTTTAAAGCCATTGGAATTGCATTTACTATCATTTTCCTCACAGGAGTAACACTTAAAATAATAAAAATTATACCTTCAATAAAAATAACTCCCAAAGCTGCCTGCCAGGAAACTCCCATATTTGCAACTACTGAATAAGCAAAAAATGCATTTAACCCCATTCCAGAAGCTAAAGCAAAAGGATAATTAGTAAGAAAAGCCATAGCTAAAGTACCAAGAATTGCACCGGCAATTGTAGCAATAAAAACACCATTAAATGGCATACCAGCATCAGACAAAATAGTAGGATTGACAAATATAATATAAGCCATTGTCATAAATGTGGTAAACCCTGCAATTACCTCAGTCTTAATATCCGTATTGTTTTCTTTTAAATTAAAAATCTGTTCCATCATTCCACCGTTTTCTTCATTTACTTTACTTTCCATTTAATAAATCACTCTCCTTTTGGGATTTATATTGACCCCGCAGGAAAAAGAAAAAGCCTAAATAGAGTCTTCCAATATAAATAACTTCAAGGAAAGATTCCTATTTAGGCTCTTAAATTAAAGGTCCCTTCCCTCGTAGTTGGTTAGTTTACGGCTAACTCGTAGAAACTTGTAACCCATATTGTTACATTTATACGAGGTCAATATTAAATTATATTTACTAATATAATTGTACTTAATTTTAAATTAAATGTCAACTAATTTCTACCTCTTTTTTTAAATATTGGGAGGAGTAATTGCTGAAATAAATTCCAGTTGTTCTTCACCAATATTAGTTATTTTGTGAGGTAGGGAAGATAAAAAGTAAATACTATCCCCTTCTTTTAAATTATATTTTTCTTTTCCAATTTCAATCTTTAGTTCACCATTTTTAACCAATATACATTCTTCACCTTCATAAGTGTTTTTTTCTCTTTGTGTTTCTTCTCCAATTCCAAGTTTTGCTTCAATCATTTCAATTTGTCTATTACGAGAAGCAGAAATTAATTCTATCTCCAGATTTGAGCCTGGTATTTCCATTCTTTTTCTATCTTCTTTTCTTACAACAGTATTATAATCTTTTTCATCAACTAAAAAATAAAAGATGGGAGTATCTAAAGCCTCAGCTATTTGTCTTAAAGCATTTAAAGATGGTTCAGCGAGTCCTCTTTCTATTTGACTTAAATAACTTGAAGTTTTATTTATCTTTTGAGCTAATTCAGCCAGACTCATTGAAGATTCTTTTCTAAGATTTCTGATCTTTTTTCCCATTTTTTCTTTTTCACTCATTTTCAAACCCTCCTTTCTATTTGATAATATTTATTTTTTAAATTATAATTAACAAGTTTAATAATTTAAAAAATATTAACCTCTTCTTATTTATTATTCTACAAAAAACTACAAAATTCCTGCTTTGATTTAAATTTATTATTAATTATTTTAAATAAAATTACTCATAACTAAGTGCATCTACAGGATCAAGTTTTGAAGCTTTAAGAGCAGGGTATATTCCAAAAAATATTCCAACACTCATTGAAAATCCAACTGCCAATAAAATACTCGAAGTTTCAACTATAAAGGGCCAACCTCCAAGTTGAGATATAAAATAGGAACCTATAGAGCCAAAAATGATTCCGATTATGCCCCCAATAATACTCATAATTGTTGCTTCTAATAAAAATTGAATCAAAATATAGTATCTTTTTGCTCCCAGAGCTTTCCTGATTCCTATTTCTCTTGTTCTTTCCGTAACTGAGACAAGCATAATATTCATAATTCCAATACCACCAACAAGTAGTGATATAGCAGCTATTCCACTTATCATTAAGGTCATAGTACCTGTTACCTCATTTATTGTACTTAAAATTTGATCCTGACTAAATATTTTAAAGTTATCCTCACTTTCAAAATATTTGGCAAGAAAATATTCTATCTCTTTTACAGCATTATCTGCTTTTTCTGAAGATTCAGCCTGAGCCATAAAACTATTAATATATTTACTATTTCCAATAGAACTTAAATAAGTAGTAATTGGTATATAACCACTGTCATTTAAATTACCGGTAATTCCTCTATCTTTTTCTTCCATAACCCCGATAACTTTAAACACATAATGTTTTTCATTTGTATAATAAGTAATTTTATCTCCTACTGGATTATTATCTTCATATAATTCATCAACTATCTCTGAACCAAGTACTATTGTATTTGTTTTGTTATTTAAATCATATTCACTAAAAAACTTTCCAATTTGAGGTTTAAAATTATTTACTTCCTGATATTCAGCAGTAGTCCCCACCAGGCTAGCCTGATAATTTTTATCATCTACCATAAAATAACCACTACTCTGATTTTGAGGTATAACCCTTTTTACATCAGGAGAAAATTCTTCTATAGCTCTACCTAATTCTAAAGTAAATTGATCACTGGCAGTAGAACTAAGTTTTCCAAAATTACCACTACTGATTCCCGGGTTAATAGTGATTAAGTTTGAACCCATTGAAGAAATACTACCTGTAACCTGGGCCTGAGAACCAGATGCTACAGAGATTACAGCAATAACTGCTCCAACTCCAATAATTATTCCCAACATGGAAAGTAAAGTTCTTATTTTATTTCTTCCTAAACTGTTTATAGCAATTTTAAATGTCTCATAAAACATTAAACAAACACCTCATCTTTTCTGATTTCCCCATCAATTAGAGAAATTTTACGCCGGGCATGTTCAGCAATATTTTCCTCATGAGTAACAAGGACAATTGTATGCCCCTGTTCATTTAGATCATGAAATAAATCCATGATACTTTCGCCAGTAGCAGTATCTAGATTACCTGTGGGCTCATCAGCTAATATTAAATCTGGGTTATTGGCAAGTGCTCTTGCAATAGCTACTCTCTGTTTCTGACCACCGGAAATTTCATTTGGAAAATGTTTAAGACGGTGCCCAAGTCCAACTTTTTCTAATAAATCTTTTGCAATTTCTCTTCTCTCTTTTTTACTATATCCACCATAAATCAAAGGTAATTCAACATTATGGAGGACGGTTGTTCTGCCTAATAAATTAAATTGCTGAAAAACAAATCCTACATAATCATTTCTCAATTCAGCCAGTTTATTTTCACCTAGTCCAGAAACATCTTTTCCTCTTAAATAGTATTTTCCAGAAGTCGGGGTATCCAAAAAACCAAGTAAATTCATTAAAGTAGATTTACCTGAACCAGAAGGACCCATAATAGATAGAATTTCTCCTTTTTTTATTTTAAAAGATACTTCTTTTAGAGCTTTTACTTCAACATTTCCATTTTTATATATTTTTGTTAGATTTTCTACTTCTATCATTTGGAACGTCCTCCCATATTACCTCCTATACCTGAACCAGGTCCAAATGTTGGCATATTTTTACTACCATTAGCCTGAGCAAAGGTATTTAACAATATTTTATCACCTTCATTTAAACCAGATTCAACTGCAATACGCAGGCCATTACTTAATCCAGTTTTTATTTCTACAGCTTCAGTTTTATTTTCATCAACCACCTTAAAAACAACTTCTTTATTATTTTTATTAAAAACAGCTGTAATGGGAATAAATAGAGTATCTTTTTGCTCTCCTACAATTATTTCTACCTGAGCTGAACTATTAATTTTTATCTCTTTATCAGTTTCATTTAAAGTAACAGTAACTGGTAAAGTAACTGTACCTCCGGAATTATCTGCTTCATTAGCTATTTCAGTTACTTCACCTGTAAAAGAAGTAGCTGGAAGTGAATCCAGTTCAATATTTGCTTTTTGACCCAAACTTATTTCCTGAAAATTACTTTCTTCTATACTAATCTCTGATTTTAAAGTATTAGTATTTTTTATAGTAATTGCATTACCATTTTCATAATAATTTCCCTCTTCAATATAAACATCTGATACTAAACCACCAAAAGGAGCTTTTAGAGTTAAATTTTCTATTCTATCTTCAGCAATATATAAATTTAACTCTGCCTCCTCAATTTCATTCTTTGAACCGCTAATTTTTGCTTTTTCAAGAGCATTTTTCTTTTGGAGATAATTTAATCTTGCTTCCCTTTTATCCAATTCAACCAAAACATCACCCTTTTTGACCATATCTCCCTCATTAACATGTATTTTAGTAATTTTAGTTCCTCCACTTGTTGAAGGAAAAGATAAGTTTTCTTCATTTATAGGTTTAATATATCCCTGACCGTCAATTGTTTTAGTAATATTCCCTTTTTTTACAGTAAATATATTATTAGGATCAATTTTTTGTTCTTTACTCTCATTAGTCTGATAATAAAACTGATAGTAAACTCCACCACTTATTATCAAAACAAGAACCACAGCAACTATTATTTTCCAGTATCTTTTTAACAATTTAAAACCCTCCAGTGATATTTTCACTATTAACAAACTTAATAAATTCTAATTTATTAATAAAAATAGTATCTTTTATTGATTTAAGATTTATCCCTGATTCTCTGGCTACAATCCAATTATCCTGATATTCTAGATAATCAATTATTCCTCTATCATATTTAATTTCAGCAATATCTAATTCATTTTTACTTCTTTTATAATTTAATTCTTCCTTAGCAAGTCTATCTTTATCTAGAGATAATTTATTTAAATGATTTTCCAGATCTAATTTGAGTTTTCTTACTTTATCTTCATAATTATTTATATTATTTTTAAGAGAAGCTTTTTTTGATTCAAGATTAATTCCATGTTTTCCTCCATCATAGAGATTGTAACTAAAATCAATAGTAGCTGTCAGGTTTTCGCTTAGAGTATCATATTTTCCTGTTATTCTAATATTTAAATCATCTTCTTTTTTTAAATTTTCTAATTCTCTTTCCAAAATTTTTCTATCTAGTTTAATAGTTTTCAAACTACTGTTATTTTTTTCAACTAAACTCAGTAAATTTTCATTATTTAAATACTCACCAGTTATTTTATTGGTTTTCTCTTTTAAATTCAGTATAAAATTATTCTCACTCTGAAATAAAATATTCATTTTACCATTAAGTCCCAGTTCATTTTCAAATGAATTTATACTTTCATCTATATTATATCT
The DNA here is from genome assembly GCA_035270125.1 of Halanaerobiales bacterium. Lineage (NCBI taxonomy): Bacteria > Bacillati > Bacillota > Clostridia > Halanaerobiales > Halanaerobiales bacterium. Next base: position 5,820 of record DATFIM010000170.1, read on the forward strand.
TTGTTCTTTAAGTTTATATTTTGCATCCTCCAGACTATATTTTGCTGTTAAAAGTTGATTTTCTCCTCCTTCACCTATATTTTTTTCTTTTTTTACTTTTTTGAGATTATCTTCTGCTTTTTTTACACTTTCTAAGTAAATTTTTTCTCTTTCCTTCATTCGAACTATATTCAAATAACTTTGAACCCAGGTTATTATTTTTGAAGCTTTAATATTTTTCAATTCCTCTTCTGCATTAATTAGATCTTTTTTTAAATTATAAAGTTGATTTTCTAACTCACTATTAGTAATCGGGTAAAGCTGTTGAGTTAAACTAAGATCTATTCTCTCATCATCTTCAGTAACTCTTAAAGCAGGGTTAAAAGAAAGTCCAAAATCATATAGTTTATTAGCAGTAATTGATATACTATCCTGATTTATACTACTATCTGATTTCTCTTCCAAAGCTAAATTATCTTCTTCGTCAAAATGATGGGTATATTCTCCAGCAAAATCTATTTTCCAATCTTTTTGAGCTTTAACACTTTCAATATTTCTTTTTATTTGGTCGATATTGTTTTTTAGATCTTCAATTTCAGCACTATTTTTTAACCCAATCTCAATTGCTTTTTCAGGAGAAATACTCTCTGCTCTAAGTTTTTCAGTTGTAAAAGAAAAAATTAATGTAAAAATTATTAAAAATGAAAGTCCAGATATTATTTTTTTATTATTTAGCACTATCAATCACCTCTAATTCAACATTCATCTGCTGTCTTAAAACTATTCTCTTATTTATATAATTTGTTACCGCAGAAAGATAATCATATTCTGCCTGCATTTTATTTATTTCATAATTTAATAGTTCTGATTCAGTAATTAAACCTTCATTATATTGTTCTTTTTTTAACCTATAATCTTCTTTAGCTTTTTCAAAATTATTATTTTTTAATTGCATTTCTTCAATTGCCTGTTGGTAGTCATGATAGGCCAGAACACTATTATTTTCTATATCACTTTTTGCTCTTTTTTTAGAAATTTCAGCTTCTTCAACTGCCTTTTCAGCAATTTGTCTATCTATTTTAGAAGATGTTATTTCAGTTCTCTCTTTATCAAGTCTGGCTAATTCTAAATTCATTTCTTTTAATTTTAAATCAATACTATTATTTAATGCTTCTTTTAGAACCTTATCTTCATTTACTTGCCAAATTTCAGGTTTAATTAATTCAGCAAATTTTAAATTATCTTCTCTGCCAACCCCAATTTTAGTTTTAAATTCTCTTAAAGATTGTTCATAATTATCCTGAGAAGATTTATAATTATAACGTGCATCCTGATAATTATTTTTTTGTTCTAAAAGGCTAACATTACCAATATCTCCTATTTCATATTTTGCCTGACTCTCCTCTAATAATTTGTTTTCTAATTTTTCTCTTTTTTCTAAAATTTTCAGGTTATATTTAGTTAGTATTAAATTATTATATTGCTGTACTACATTTTTTATAAGAGAATCACGGGTACTATCATAAGTGTTTTCTGCATTTTTTAATGTGTATTTTGCCCTTAATTCATTATAATCTGATTGAGTAGTAAGATTATTAGCTATACTTTTTTGATACTCAAGTTTTGATTTTTCCAGACTGATTTTTGCTTCTTTTAAGTTAAGGTTGTTTTCTAAAGCCAGATCAAGAGCTGATTCTAAGCTAATATTTATTGTTTCTGCACCTACAAATGTTGTTGAAAAAACAATTAATAATAATGTCAATAAAATATAATTAGTTATTTTTTTCAATTGTATTCACTCCTTTTAATTTATTAAATAAGTTAACTATAAAACAAATATTATTCCTAAACCTAAAATCCAGCAATAATAAGCAAATATACTTAATTTCTCTTTGTTTATTAATTTAAGTAATAATTTAATAGAAAAATATCCTGCTACTGCTGCTGATAAAGTACCAACAATTAATTCTAGAGAAGTAATATTTCCCATTCCAGTAGTAGCTAGATCTTTTATTTTTAATAAAGTTGCCCCTCCAATTACAGGTACTGAT
>DATFIM010000171.1 GCA_035270125.1 Halanaerobiales bacterium
ACTTATTCTGCTGGCCTTAGGGTTAGTGAAGTAGTAAATTTAAAATTAAAAGATATTGATAGTGAAAGAATGTTAGTTCATATTAGAAAAGCTAAAGGATCAAAGGATAGATATAGTCTTTTATCAAAGCTGGCCCTTAAGGAATTGAGAAATTATGCAAAAGATCAGAAATTAAAAGATTGGTTATTTCCAGGAGGAAAAGAAGGGAAATATTTAAGTACTAGATCAGCTCAAAAAATTTTTAAAAGAGCATGTAAAATGGCAAATATCAAAAAAGAAGTGTCTATTCATTCACTAAGACACTCTTTTGCAACTCATCTTCTAGAAAATGGTACTGATTTGAGGTATATTCAAGAATTATTAGGCCATAGTAGCAGCAAAACTACTGAGATCTATACTCATGTAACAAAAAAAGATTTTTTGAATATTACCAGTCCTCTAGATGTTTTATAAATAATAAAGAGATAATAGTATAAATGAAATAACTACATAGATATACCTTTTTAAGCAGAATAAACGAAGTTAATTCATTTATTATATAGTTATACGTAATGTTATTCTAATCTAATTTTATGTAGATAATTGATTAATCTATTAGACATCTTATGTTTTTTTCTGAGATTTACCGCATAATTAATAATTGTGTAAATGAAATGTTAAAAATTCCTCTAAAAACTAATATAAAAAAGAAAATGTAATTATGATTACAAAAAGCATTTGATTTTCTTTTTATGTTTATTTTAATGGTTACAGCATTTTATCCTAGTTTTAGTCTAATAGTTTCTGCTAGTTCAAATGTTAATTCAGAGAATGAAAGTGAAATTGGACTTTAGAGTTTTATTATAATTTATCTCATTAAAGTAAATATTTAAAGAGTAACTTGGGAGGGTATATAACTTACTAATTGCTATTTTTATTATGGTTATAACTCATGGAAAAAACCGAAAATGACAAAGCCTTAAAATTAGGTTGGCATGGAATATTTATAAGAATTATGGTGTTGCTAATTCATCAAATAATTAATCAAAATTTTTGTTTTATAACTCTATTACTTATAAGTCTTTTGATTTATTAGGGATTATCAATTCTCTTCACTCAAATATTCAAAATTATTTTTATAAGTTAGTAATATAAATTTATTAGGTATTTATTATATTGAATAAATTGAAGAGGAGTGTTTTATTTGAATAATAAAAAAATAAGATTATTAATGACATTTATTATTGCAATAATATGGGGATATTTTGCAGATTTAAGACATGGAGATATTGGATGGTTTATTGGAAAAATTATTTTTATGCCTACTTTTCATTATATTATTTTTGAGCGAGGAAATTAAAACATACAAAATAATGTGCAATATAAAAAAACATAGAATATTAAAAAATAAAAAATTATTTATTAGGCTATAAAATTAATTATTTTTTTATAAGCCGAATAACACTACGTATAACATGGTGTTCCCGCTAACGGCTAAAGATCAAGCCGGCCTTACGGACATGCTCTCTGTCACAAAGTATGCAATGAATTAGGTAAGTTATGAAGTAGCAAACTTTCTGCCAGGCCTAACGGCACGAGCACGTCGGGAACACCAGGGACGTTATACGAAAGCAGCACACCATATTTAAAAGTAGTATCATAGTAATGAGCTTTAAAGCTGTATTACTGAATAACATAAAACCTTTTATTTCTTTATAAATATTAGATACTACAGTTCTTTATATAAATATAAATCTTAATATGATTGAAAAATATATTTGTCAAAATAAATTATTGAAAATTAAATATATTAATTTTAAAGGAGTAATAAAATGAGTTTTTATAAAAATAAAGAAAATGTAAAAAAGTATATTGAAATGGCGGAAGGTTATGACGGTAAATATTTAATTAAAATATTAAAAAAATACTTACCAGAAGGATCAAGTATTCTTGAATTAGGAATGGGACCTGGTAAAGATTTAGATATTTTAAGTAAATATTATGAAGTTACTGGCTCTGATTATTCTGAATTATTTCTTGATTTGTATAGAGAAAAAAATAAAAATATGAATGTAGATTTGTTAGTTCTTGATGCAAGAACGCTTGAGATTAGCAAAAAATTTGATTGTATATATTCTAACAAAGTCCTATATCATCTTACTAAAAGTGAACTAAAAAAATCTTTAAATAGACAATGGGAAATATTAAATAAAGATGGTATATTATTTCATTCGTTTTGGAAAGGAGATAAGAAAGAAAAACAGAAAGGATTAAATTTTGTATATTATACTGAGGAAAAATTAAGAGAAATGATTAGTGATAATTTTGAAATTATAGATATTGAATCATATACAGAAATGGAAGATAGTGATTCATTATATCTTATTTTGAAGAAAAAATGAAAAAAGGTTATTGAGTATTAATGGGATACTTCAAATCTATGACATTTTAAAGTTAATTTTAAAAAGAAATTTATGCTAAAATAAACTATCACTTATTTAACTATTATTACAGTTAATATAATTATTTTTTGTGTTTTAATTTATAGAGAATTAAATTAACTATTAAGAGGTGTGCTGCCTTCGTATAACATGAGTATTTCCGTTACGGCTAAAAACCAGCCTACCCTTCGGGACATTGACTTTGTCATGATTTATGCAAAATTCGGCATAAATCACACCAACCCTACCGGGACGATAACGTCGGGAACACTAGGAACGTTATATGACATTGGACCTTGGGTATAAAACTATGTAAAAAAATAAGTCCTGCAAAGGACTTATAGTAAAAAGTCATATTTTCTTTTTCCATGTATAATTCTGCGAATTTCAATTTCTAAATCACTTTCATTTACAACATAAAAGACTAAGTATTTTTCAATTATTAATACACGATATCCTTTATACTGTAGAAGTGAATCTTTTGGCACAGAACCCATTAATGGGAAGTCTTCTAATTTAGAAATTGTGTTTTCAATTTTATTTAACAAATTTAAGGCAGCACTTGGATTATCTTTTTGAATATATTCAATTATATCAATAAGATCTCTTCGAGCAACAGGGAGATACATTATACTATACTTTTTACTCATTTAATTTTGCCTTCATTTCTTTCATTAAATCTTTATGGGATATTTTAGTTTTATTTGATTCACTTTCTAATTCAGCTTCACCTAATTTTTGGTATAGGTCAATTAGAGATTTTTGTTTTTCATATAGAGCCTGACTCATGACAACCATATCACCTTTACCATTTTTAGTCAGGAAGACAGGTTCACCTTCTTCATGGCAAAGTTCTGATATTTGTTTAAAGTTATTTCTTAAATCTGAAACAGGTCTAATATTAGGCATATAACCACTCCTTATCATTTAAGTTAATAATATTATATCATAATTATGATAATAAAGAAACATAATTATGTGTGTAACAATAAATGAAAGTTAGAGATAGTCCAACGTCATATAACAAAGGGTTCCCGTTACGCCAAAGAGCAGGCTACCCTACGTGACATGCTCTCTGTCACAAAGTTTGCAGTAACTTAGGTAAGTGGTTTGGGCAGCAAACTTTGCGCCAGGTCCTACGGACACGAGCACGTCGGGAACCCTCGGGACGTTAGGCGACATAGATTTCAGGAGGTGTTTTTTTGAACATAATTAAAAAATTAGAATCAAAGTTTGATATTAAATTCAACTTAGTGAAATATGATGTTTCAGACCTTAGTACAGGACATACAATTAAAAATATTATCGAAAATTCAAAAGAAATAATTTCTTATTATAATAATGATTTTTCTTATCAAATTAATTCAGTTGATGAGTATATAGATTTTTTATTTTTAAAATATTTGACTTTGCATGAAGATTGCTCAAATTATATTTTTGAAGAGTATAAAGATAATTTTGAAAAAACCATTTCTTTTGCTAAAAAGAAATTAGATTCATTTAACAATAGAAAAATAATAAAATTTTTACAAAATAATTATCGATTAATTTTCTCTTATGACCAAAGTAGTTTTTTAAAGGAAGGTATAGATAGTTTAACATTAAATTATTTTTTGAAATTTAACAAAGGGTTAATAAATTCCGGAATAGTAGATTATTTAATTGAAAACAGAGCACTTTTTTTATTTGATAATTTAGAAAAGATAGAGAATATATTAAAAAGTTATGATGAGGAAGCCTTAAAAAAATTAATTTTAAAAAAAGAAAATTTCAGTAAAATTGCAGAATACAGATATAGAGAACTATGTGATTATGCGATTTTTTGTTATAAGAACGATGACATAAAATTATCTAAATTAATTGCTGATAAAATTTATTCATATTGTATGAAGAAATTTGATAATCTAAATGATGATGAAATTTATTATCTTCAATCAATAATGTCTGAAGGACTTAGAGTTTTGAAATTAACTAAAAGTGATTATGCTGCTGAATTTTCAAATAAATTAAAAAAGTTAAGTTCTAAGTCTAATAAATATTTAAATAAAAATGGGAAAAAGATTGAATTTGAAATTTCTAATGAACCATATATTGAGGTTATAGATAAACTTGAAAAAAAGTTTAATAAATATATGTTTTTATCTCATGAAATATCTGAGGATACAAAGCTCTGGGAAGCATATATTGAAAAAATAAATAATAATTATAAACCTACATTAATGGATTTTGCTACAACAATAACTAAAACAAATGATTACTTTACAGCAGGTAAACTTAGAATGATAGATCAATCTTTATTTCAATGTACTACCTTTTCATATTATTGGACAAATGATAATGATAGGATTGAAGAACTTTTTAATTTAATTAAAGAAGTGGTTGAAATTATTTATTCGCAATTTGAAATAGAATATGAAGATAAAGAAATTGAAAAAGATATTGAGGCTATAAAACAAGCGATAATAAGTTTAAAAAGTGAAAATGGTAATGATTATTATCGACATGGTTCAGTTTTTTATATTATCTCAGTTCTTGAAAAAGTTTTAAGAAAGATTTATTGTAAGCTAAATAAAAATGGTTATTTCTTAAAAACTAGTGTTACTCTTAGTACTCTTATTGGGAATAAAAATAGTAATCCAAATGAAAAAATGTTGAGTTTAATTGGCAAACATCAGATTAAATGGCTTAGATTTTACTTATTAAATGATGAAAGAAATGTGGGGAAAAATTTAAGGAATAGAATTGCTCATTTTAGGGATATTAGGATTGGAGATATAAGCGAACCACAAGTTATGAAAATACTTTGGTTATTTATTTCAACAATTAATTCAATCATGGTTAATTCAGTTAACCATTTTGAATTTGAAGAAGATGTATAGTTTATGACTAAAATCTACATCGCCTAACATGGGGTTAGCGACATCTAGGCTAAGAGGTTAGGTAGGGTAGCAATTACATATGAAAGTTTTAGAGAATGGACAAGTTATAGTAGGGGAGAGCTAGACGTCGCGAACCCCAGGGACGTTAGGCGATATCACCCTCATTTTAGTAAATTTCAAGCATATTTATTTAAGAAGGAGGTGATCGCTTTGGTTAAAAAAATAGCCAAAGTAATGCTTATTTTGATGTTTTTAATAGGATTTTCTTTGATACAAAATCAAATTATCGTATACGCAAGTGACTCTACAAATCAATACAATATAGATGATTTATCAAACGCAGTTCTGGAAAATGATTTGAAATTTGCACAAGAAATTATTAATAGTAAGAATTTAGATATTAATCAAAAAGACTCAAATGGCAAGTATCCTTTAGAAATAGTATTAGTTATGGGGAACTGTGAGATGGCAGAATTATTACTTGAAAATGGAGCAAATCCATACGTAATTACATCAAGTGGTCAATCTATTTACGAATTAGCAATGAATAGTTACAATAAAACATTGAAAGAAATTGTTGAAGAAGCAGCAGAAAATTATATTAAGTATACTGTTGATCAATTATCTCAGGCAGTATTAGTAAATGATATTGTTACAGTAAATAATATTTTAGAGAGTAAAACTGTTAATATAAATCAAAGGGATTCTAATGAAAAATATCCATTAGAGATGGTATTAGTTATGGGGAATTGCGATATGGCAAGGATTTTACTTAAGGCAGGAGCAGATCCACATTTAAAAACCAAAAATGGGAAGATCATATATGAATTAGCAATGAACTTTGACAGCAAAGCATTGAAAGCGATTTTCAAAAGATATAACTAACTATTATGGTGACGTCGTCTAACACAATGTTCCCGTTCGCCAAAAAAAGGGCGACCCTACGGGACATGGCTTTTTGGCAAGCTGTTTGCAATTAAGAGGATAGCTGCGGCGATCAAACGCAAACAGCATGCCAACCCTAAGTAAAATAAACTAGGCAAATAATGTTCGGGACAAGCCACGTCGGAAACACTGGGGACGTTATCTGACATGCCTAACTTAATAAGAAACGAAAATTGAAGCAAAAAATTATAACCTAGCAATTCAGGTCAAGAATTTATCATGATAAATGTGTTATCCTTTTTAAAGGAGGTGAAACCATGGAGAGATGGGAAAAAATTAATGCAGTTCAACGTATGCAAGATTATATAGAGGAACATATAAGGGAATCAATTACTTTACATCAGCTAGCCCGGGCAGCTGGTTATTCTCCCTGGCATTCTGGGAGAATTTTTAAAGAACTAATTGGTAAAACTCCTTTTGAATATATTAGAAAACTTCGTCTTTCTCGAGCTGCTGTTAAACTCAGAGATGAAGAGCAAAAAATAATTGATGTAGCATTTGATTTTGTTTTTGATTCACATGAGGGGTTTACCAGGGCATTTTCTAAACAATTTGGTATGAGTCCTAATTATTACTCCCAAAACACACCACCAATAAAACTATTTTTACCCCATCGTATCCGTGAATATTACCTTACTTTACAAAAAGGAGAGAATAACATGAGTAAAAAGTCTAATGTTGATACTGTCTTTGTTCAGGTTGTTGATCGACCAGCTAGAAAAATAATATTAAAGTGGGGAACTGAAGCGACCCATTACTTTGAGTATTGTGATGAAGTTGGTTGTGATGTTTGGGGAGTTTTAACAAGTATAAAAGAAGCTATATATGAACCAATTGGCATGTGGATGCCCGAAAATTTACGTAAAGAAGGCACATCAAAATATGCTCAGGGAGTGGAAGTTCCTGTTGATTATTCTGGCGAAGTACCAGATGGATTTGATATAATTGATCTTCCTCCATGTAAAATGATGATTTTTCAAGGAGAGTCTTATGAAGATGAAAATTTTCAAGAAGCGATTGGTTCATTATGGGAAGTAATGAAAAAATATAACCCTAAATTGTATGGTTTTAAATGGGCTGATGAAGATGGGCCAAGATTCCAACTGGAGCGAAGGGGATATAGAGGCTATATTGAAGGTAGACCAGTCAGAGAAATAAATAAATAAAAATCTTCTAAAACAATAACAATATTGAAAACAAAGGCTATTGCTAATTAAATATCTTAAATGAGGCACGTCATATAACAAAGTATTGCCGGTTTCGTTCCTTACGTCACTCCACCCAAATCCAGCAACCTAAGATAAGAGCTATCTAAGGTTGCTGGACTTCGGCAATACCTAAACGTTATGCGACATTCTTTATAAAGGTGGGTGTGAAATGAATTTTAAAAGATTAACTGAAGAAGTTTTTTCGCTTTATACTCAGGAAAAATATAATCAAGCTCTAGAGGTTGTACAAAAAGCTAAAAGTGAGTATCCAGAAAAATTACATAAAACTAGCTATTGGGCTGCTTGTCTTTATAACAAATTAAATAGACATAAAGAGGCGATAGATGAATTAAAGAATACATTTAATAAAGATTTTTGGTGGGCTCCAAAATTACTTACAGAAGATCCTGATTTAGAACCATTAAATGATAAACAAGAATTTAAAGAATTAATTTCAAAGTGTAAGAAACTGAGGGATGAAAGACAGTCGAATGCAAAACCAATACTGAAAGTTCTATCACCTGATAAGAAGAAAAACAGAAATTACCCTCTTTTAATTATATTACATGGACGTAACGGAAATATAAAAGAGTTCTCAAAGTATTGGACTAGTTCTTATTTAAGGGATAATTATTTACTAGCATTTTTCCAATCCTCACAAGTATTTGGAATGAAGAGTTATTGTTGGGATGATGTAGAATTGGCAAAAAAGGAAGTAAAAGAACAATATAATAATTTAGTTCAAAACTATGAAGTAGATACAAACAATGTAATTATAGCAGGAGATAATGATTATTATTATAAAAATGTGAAGAAATTATATAAAGGTATGAATGAATTAGATTATCCAATAAAATTGATAACAGAAAAGGGAATGGGACATTATCTTTGTTATGTCTTTTGCAATGAAGGGATAAGGGTTATAGTAGCAAAAGACCTGCCAACCCTAACTGGACGATAACGTCGGAAATCCTAAGAACGTTATATGAAATCTTCCCCTACCACACCTTAAAACCTATTAAGTGATGGAAAAAGGTATTTATTTTAAAAAGAATTATAGAATATATATTCTAAAAATTAACACTTTAAAGAGTTACGGTTAAGGCTGGTATTTTTAAAATTAACGATGTTGATAGTGTATGTGATAGGATGTAGTTGAGAGCAAAAAAAAAGGGAAGGCAAAATATACTTAAATTAATATACTTAAATTTAAGAGGAGGAATAAAAAAATGAATTATTTTAAAATTTTTAGTATTGTCTGGGGAGTAATTATGATTGGATTAAGATTACTGATACATATAATACCCGAAAAATGGAGTGATTTTGAGCTTAATAAAGCCTATTCAGAAAAGAAACCTAAATGGATATGGGCGGTAAGTATTTTAGCAATCTTTCTTGTCGCAACTACATGGTATAAAGAAATAACGACAGAAGTAGATTTATCAATGATATTAACTATTTTAGTAACCCTTACACTTATAAAAGTATCCCAGATTATATTTAACTATAATAGTTTTAGAAAATTCGTAAAGAAAGCTTTAGTTGAAGATAGACGAATTATTGCAAAGATTAATATTGCATCTACTATCTTAGGAATTATATTAATTTTACTAGGCATCTTTGTTTATTAATTCTTAATCTATGGGGTTTACGGCCCCAATTTCGTAAAAACCATAAGCTTTAGGTGCAATATTGCTAAGAGATGATAAACAAACTGCAACAATATTTAACCATTGTTTTATTTTTAGGGTAAGGGGGGCTTTGGCAGCAAAAGTCTTGCCAACCCTGATGGGACGGTAACATCGGAAATACCCGGAACGTTATTTGAAATAAGCTGAAAAGCATTTAAGGGAGTTGTGACTCATGTCTGAAATTATTTATAAATATAATTCTTCTTTTGCAAAGAATGATATTTTAAGTTTATATGATAGTGTGGGTTGGTCTGAGTATACTAAAAATATAGAAAAACTACTAAAAGCTTTAAATAATTCTCTGTATATACTAACAGCGTGGGATAAAAACAAACTGGTTGGATTAATTCGAGTTGTTGGTGATGGAGAAACAATTATCTATATTCAAGATATTTTGGTCTTAAGAGAATATCAACGACAGGGAATAGGTTCAAAATTATTGAAATCAGTTCTTGATAAATATAATAAGATTAGACAAAAAGTTCTTTTGACTGATGACACTGAAAAAACTAGATTATTTTATGAAACAAATGGATTTGAATCAGCTAATAAATTAAATCTTGTTTCATATGTAGCAATAAATAA
>DATFIM010000172.1 GCA_035270125.1 Halanaerobiales bacterium
ATGAAAGCAGAATTTGAATTAAGCTTAGATACAAACGGAAAGTCAATGATAAAATTTATGCATTCCGATAAAAGTGAATCTCTTGAGCAGAAAATACTAAAAGTATTTATAGAAGCTGCAAAAGAGAAAGGAATAACACTAAAGAAAATATCCGGGTTTGCAACTACAGGAGGTAGTAGTTTCGATAGTTATGAGATACAAATAGATGATAACAAAAGTGCTATTGACTATTAATTTGATTAACCATGCAACGAAAAGAACAGTATTTAAACGCTACTTCCGTTAAACTTGAAAACAAGAGGGTAACAGTATTTACAAGAGGAGAAAACTTATTTGTCAAGATAGATGTATTTGATAAATCCCTACCCAAACTTTCTCACCACGAAGTAACTAAAAACAAGGTAATATCATCTGTTACCGGATTAAAAAAAGACACTGCTATTGCGCTTATTGATTGTTTGGTTGATGAACTGAAAAGACAAAACGATTAATTATGAACAGAATAATAATTAATAATAAGACAGATTTAACGGACTTAGATGCAATATATATTGTTGAGTCAGTTATAAGTGCCGGAAGAATTTCTAATTATGGAAAACAATACTGCTATTTATCGACTTGGGATGACAACGGCAAAGAATATCAAATTACTACCGACTTGCGCAAAAAGAGTGATTCGTTTACAATAATTGAAGTAAAAAAATAAAATGAAACGCTCAAAAAGTCAATGAGAATAAATGATTTAAAAGAATAAAAAAAAATTAAAACAGGAATAAAATGAAACGGAGCTCCAAAATCGTGAAACAGAACCCTGAAATAATAAAACGCAGTCTTAAAACAAGTGAAACAAATGAAACAGATACGTTAAGATGTTTAGTATTTGGAGGTTACAAGAGTTTAGAGGGACATTTTGTTCGGTTAATAGAACCTTCTGAGGTAAAAAGGTCAGGTGTTAATAGTTGGTTTGCAGTAATCATTGTTTCCGGGAAGAAGGCCCTGTTTAATTTAGACAAGTATTCAGTAAAGATATTATAACACTAAAACTTATAAAAGCTATGAAAGAAGAGATTGTTGAGATTTTAAAGAAAGAAGGCACTGTAATAAGCAATTACATTGTATTCGATTTGTCGAGTTACAAATACGTATATTTTGGTTTAGATGATGGTGCCCTTATTGTTTACACCGATGTATTTAAAACTGGTGTTTCGGTTCCTCCAAAAGTTTATTATTTCTCAGAGGAAAAACAAGAATGTACTAATGAGGAATTAGAAGAACTTTTAATGAGAATGAGAATCCGAGTATTAATTAATGAATCGACTTATGATAAAAAGAAAAAGTTTGTTAATCCCTTTAATATTACTATTAACGAGTTATGCGGATAAATTTAATTCGCACGATGAACATTTAAAATTAGTATATGAAGAGGAGGGAGTAAAAGTGTACCACAGTAAAAATTTAGATATTAAGCAACATCCCAGGCATTTAGAAAACTGGGATGTAATCAATTATTTTTATTGGGAAAAGGATTATAATTCAATAAACGCACCGGGAGTGAAAAGCCAATGACAGTTAAAGCCTGTAACGGTGTGTTTACTTAAAAAGAAAAACCATGAAAACAAATCAGAATATGATTAGAAAGTTAGATAACTTCAATGTTATTCAACGAACAAGTGATGGTTACTTTGATGCTAATTTATTACTTACTCAATGGAACAAAATGCCTTCAAACAAAAGGAGAAGGATGGATGTATTTTTAAATTCTGACAAGACAAAGGAATTTATAGAAGAACTCAATATTTCAGAGATAGAGCCAAAGGGAGAAAATTGCCACACTGATAATCAATCAGTTAAGATCAAGAAAGGTAGAAAAACTAAAATAGGTCAAACAAGAGATGAAGTATGGATGCATCCGTACCTTTTTATTGATTTTGCTATGTGGATTAACCCTAAATTTAAGGTTCAAGTAATAAAATTTATTTATGACCAGCTTATAAAATTTCGCCACGATGCCGGAGACAATTACAGGAAGTTATGCAATGCTCTTGGTAAGTTTAGCGACGTTGAATGGAGTGAAGTAGGCAAAATGTTAAACTTTGTAGTATTTGACGACCATGAGAAAGGTTTAAGGAATAAAGCCACTTCTGAACAGGAAAATGATTTACAACAACTCGAAAGAGATATGTGCCGATTTATTGAAATGGGTTTTGTAAACTCATACGCTCAATTTAAAAAGGTTCTTAGGAAAGAATGGCACAAAAGGCATGGTAAAGTTCCGGTTGTTTTAACTTAAAAAATATATCATGAGTAAAAAAGAAAAAGAAATGGAATTAGTGTTATCGGATGAAGAATTAGAGATAATATTTTATAGAGAAAACCGTAAAATAACAATAACTAAAAAACAGGCTAAAACGCTTTATGTTTTATTAAATAATTTTAAGACTATAAATTTAATTTAAACCAGTCGAATTCGATGCCTTTAAAAATTAAAGCCTCCTTAACCGGGAGGCTTTTTTTTATTTGTTAAAATATTAGAGGTTAACGAACCTGCTCATCCATTTTATTAACAAGCTCATTCAAAACAGAACGTACCGATCTATCTCCTCTGAAATATGCTGACATAACAATCTCTCCGGTTTCTAAATCAACTAACCGGGCCGAGAAGTTTCTATAAGCCCAGTATAAAACATCATAGTAGTACGTGTAATTCATTTCTAAGGCGTAAATAGAGTTTAACTCTGTTACAGAGTATATTTCTGCCTCTGTCTCGTTATTAACCCAATCATCTCCTTTATTTTGGTCTTTATACTTAACTGCTTTTTTGGCTGTCGAGTATGAAATAACTTTAAATCCTTTGGAGAATAAAAGGTGATTTAATTCTCCCACCGTTCCACTCATATCTTCTTCTTGAGCAATTGTTACAGCGGAGTTTCTGTTGATTGTCGTATTAGGGTTTGTTGTTACCTGAACTACTCCGCAGGAACTCATAACTACTGTTAAAAACAGAAATGTGATAATCTTTTTCATAATAATAAGCTTTTAAACAAATTTAAACCCTTTAGGAACAAAAAGCAAACATATTTATTAACATATAAAAAAAACAGGGCTATCAACCCTGTTTTGGTGCTTATTTATCTATGATGGTTCTTAACTCACCCAACCATACGATTATCTTAACTTGTTACTGTATTTCTCTTCAAATTCTATTTCTAAAGAGGTTATCTCTGAATCTTTTAATTGCCCGGCAAAAACAATAATGATATATCGTACGGATGCAGGGATTCTTTTACTCATGATATCAAAGAACGTACCATCGGCATCCGGCTGAACGCCACGCATAAATGAGTAAGAGTTTCCGTCAATACTGCCAAAAACATAAAACCCTGATTTTGTTAGCTCTTTAACGTTTAAGTTACATCGTTGTACTATCCGGTCAACCCTTTTCCGGTTATTGGTTCCTAATTTTATAGGTCTTGTTTGGATTAGTACAGAAGTATATTTAGTGTTGTACTCGTACTCAGTAGTTAAATCGTACAATATGCCATTGTAATAACCTAAATAAGATGGGTAAGTATTTATCACCTGTGTAAAAAATATATCTGTTCTTTTATACCATGTTTGGGAGTCGATATTATAAACCCAAATATACCCTTTATCGGCTACATTGCTATGGCTAATTAATATTTCGTTATTCAAGTTGTCATAGGCAATAACAGACGAAGCTAAATAGGTTAACAGGTCTGTATCTCCAATGTAATCGTATAAATCAACCAGGTATTCGCTGTTAAGGTACGATTCATATGAACTATTGCTTGTAAGGTAGGTTTTAGGGTCCCCTTCTGCCGGTAACGATATATGAATAACATCTCTCCCGGATAAAAGCTTTAATCCTTTTTCAGTAGTAAATGCAACACCACCTTTAACACTTAATATAGAATCAGCATTGTTGCATACCTCTCCGTTTAAATCTATGATATTTGAGTAAAGGATATCACCTGTATTTCCTTGTGCTAACGCTTTTATTCCTTGTGTTGTAAATACATACAATGGGAATTGCCCATGCTGTCCTTCGGATAATGGTTCCGTGGCTGCTGCCATACCAATAATTTCATTTTCTGATGTTCCTATCTGATAAGAGTTTTCGGCCATGTAAACTAATGGGTTATCTAATAAAGATGCTTGTAACCTGTTTTTATCAGTAAGGTATCTCCTTTCGGTTAAAGTATAACTACCTCCTGTAAATTTTGTTTCGTCAACCTGTTCAAGAGATTCTGTGGCTAAATCAAAACAATAGTATGAAAAATTTAAAAATGGATGTGGTGTTAAATTAAATTCATAATATATATCACCTGTTTCTGCATCTGCTGAGCCAGCCCTATAAGACCCTGAATAGTTGCTCATAAATTGTATTTTATAAGCTCTGCTGTCAGGGTAAGCTA
>DATFIM010000173.1 GCA_035270125.1 Halanaerobiales bacterium
TTCTCAGACCAGCCTTTTTACATTATATAGGGTGTAAGGTATAATGTGTTAACTTTGGGTTAAGGTTTAAGCACTCATTCTTTCTTGTTCTTCTGGATCTTTAGTAAGATGTTTGTAAGACTGTTTTACCAGTACTATTGCAAGTGCAAAGAGTAGGATTCCAAGTACTGCTAGAATCATACTTCCACCTGCAAGGTTTTGATATACAAGGAAAACAAGTGCAGTTAATGTTACAGCAAACATAAAGACCATTGGAATAACTGTGTAGAAGTTTTTCTTATCATTTTGAGCAAGCCAGACAGATAGTGAAAGTAGTGCCAGTGCAGCCAGTAGCTGGTTTGCTGAACCAAATATTGGCCAGAGTGTTGACCAACCACCTGAATAAGTAAGTGCTGCAGAAAGTACTACTGTAATCAATGTAGCAACATACATATTACTTAATGGACTATCTGATTTTTCTACACTATCAGCATCTATAAAGTATTCCTGGAAAATAAAGCGGGCTAACCTTGTAGCTGTATCAAGAGTAGTCATAGCAAATGCTGATACAGCAAGAGCAGCAAAGTTCATACCTACTTTAAATGGAATACCATAATTTGCAGCTAAATTACCAATACCATTTGAAAATACATTAACTGGTCCACCATTTGCAAGAAGTTCAGAATACTGCCCTTTTGTAACTATAGCAGCTGTAATAAGAGCAATAACTGCAAGGAAGGACTCAATTAACATACCACCATATCCAATCATTTGAGAATCAGTTTCTTTATTTAACTGTTTGGAAGTTGTACCTGAAGCAACTAAGGAGTGGAATCCAGAAACAGCACCACAGGCAACAGTTACAAATAAAACCGGGAATAAATAACCGCTGGAAGTCTGGAAAGATGTAAAGGACTGTAATTCAAAAGATGGACCTCCAACTATTATTCCTACAAATCCTCCAATTAAAAGTGCATATAAAAGGAATGAGTTCAGATAATCTCTAGGCTGGAGTAAAATCCAGACTGGAGTTACTGAAGCAACAAATATATAAGCGGTTAAGATAATTAACCAGGTATTATAGCCAATTTGAATTGGGAAATTAAGTCCAATTGCAACAGCAATAAATAATAAAACAACTCCAATTACTGTTAAAGAACCAAGTGATAGATTGGAACGAGTTCTAACTATACCAAATACTATAGCTAAACCAATAAAGAGAATAGAAGCTGTAGCAGCTGAAGGTGTAGAAGCAAAAGTTTCAGCAACTATGGACATAAAAGCACTAATAACCAGAATAAGTGTTAACCAGGCAAAAATACTGAATAGTTTTTTTCCGGTAGAACCTATATTCTGATTTATAACTTCTCCAATTGAACGTCCGCCATTTCTAACTGAAGTAAATAGTGAGCCCATATCATGAACTCCACCAAAGAAGATACCACCAATAATGATCCAGGTAAGTACTGGCAGCCATCCAAATCCAGAAGCAGCTATTGGTCCAATAATTGGTGCTGCACCAGCAATGGATGCAAAGTGGTGTCCAAGCAATACAGGAGCCTCAGCTGGAACATAATCTACTCCATCGTTCATGCTATGAGCAGGAGTATCATTACTTTTATCTAATCCCCATTCTCTTTTGAGAAAACTACCATAAGTAAAATATGCTAAAACAAATAATACGAGAGCAATTAATATAATAGGAATACTCAATTTCATTTCCCCCTTTAATAATTTTGTTTTTAATTAATAATATTTTATAAATATAAGTTTAAAAATATAGCTTTACTGTAGCTACTCTAACTAGTATCACCCACCTCCTTTCAAAAAAATATAAATTTATTTAAGAAGATTTTGCTTTTTTAAATCTTTCTGGCTGATAGTTGTCTGCAACTTTTTCACCTTCCTGATTTGTATATACCTTATTATTAGAAAGGTCAACTGCTATTAGGCGTACATCACACCAGCCTTTAAAACCTAAAAGAAAACTTTTAGAATAAGAGAAGTTCTTAATTTTATCTATTTCTTTTTCAGTAAATGAATTTTCTCTTATATTTACAATTGTTATATAACTTTGTTTATGATTACGATGGGGATCTATTATTTCATCTATAGTATTTTTCAAAAAGTCTTCATCTGGAATTAAGTTATTTTTATTGTTTATATCAATTAAACAGTGGTCATATTTGGTATATTCCCATATTTTTAATTTTTTACTTGCAAAATATTTTTCATTTTGGACATGGGAAAATGCATAGAGGTCAAATTTTTTATCGGCAATTTCTTTATTTTCTTCTAAATCAAAATATGATTTATACATTAATTTAAGTTGACTGAGATATTCATCAGCTGTAAAATAATTTTTATTTTCCATATTAACTGCCTCCAGCCTTTAATTTTTGTCATTTGTTTTTTAATCTAATTTTAATTTTAATCGTTTAAAAGGTTATTAACAATATTTTGAAACTGAACTGTAAAAATTTAAGGTTAAATATCATTATTTTAAGATGAATTGTAGA
>DATFIM010000174.1 GCA_035270125.1 Halanaerobiales bacterium
GCTGCTTTTAGATCAGTAGATACTGTTTTGGAAAAATTGTCAGTTGTTTTTTCCAATTCTTCCATCAAAGGAACTCTCACAGGACAGGGTAATAGACCTTCTATGTTTATTTCTCTCTCTTTTCTTTTATCTTTAAGAGTAATATCTACATCTTCAACTTTATTTTCTATTTCTTCTATCATTAATTTTGTTAATTTATTTAGATTCAATCCCTTTAATTTGGCTGCCTGTTTTAATGTAATTTTTTTACCAAATTCTTTTCTTTTTTTCTCATCGTTAAGTTGAGCAAAACCTTTATTTGCAAGAACTTCAATCAATTCTGGATATTTATCTGTAATCTCAGCAAGTGTTTGTTGTTTTTTAAAGTATTTATTTCTCAAATTAATCAGCTCCTTTATTTTCACTATACAAAGTATAGCATTTTGCTCAACTTTATGCTGTGATTTATCTCACTGATCTTTGTTTTTTCCATTTTCTCTGCATTTTTCTTTAATCTCCTGCTTAATTAAAAATGGATCATCTTCCTGAGAAATATTTTCTAAGTTACTGATATATTCTCCTGCTTCTTTTAACTTATCTATTTTCACAATATAATGAACATAATAACCTTCTTTTTCTCCTACAACAAGATCTGCTTCTCTAAGTATTTTTAATTGTTGAGAAACAGCTGATTCAGAAATATCCAGTCTTCGGGCTAAAGCACCTACACAAAACTTTTTCATTAAAAGGAGTTTTATTATTTTTAAACGAGTCTCATCTCCTAATGCTTTAATAGTTTTTACCATTTTATTCATTTTCAACACCACCTTTAACTTTGTTTATTATACAATGATTGATACACTTTATTTTCTTTAAGTAGTTTATCATGACTCCCTAAGTCAATCAATTTTCCCTCTTTCATAACCCCAATTCTATTTGCTTTATTTAACGTAGCAAAACGATGAGCTATCATTAAAACAGTCCTGTCTTTTAATAATTCATCCATTGCTTTTTGGATTAAAACTTCTGTATAAGCATCTACACTGGAGGTAGCCTCATCCAATATTAAAATATCCGGATCAGTCACCATGGCTCTAGCAAAAGAGACAAGCTGTTTTTGCCCTCCAGAAAGTTTAACTCCACCTTCACCTACTCTACTTTCATAACCTTTTGGTAATCCTTTAATAAAATTATGGGCATTTAACTTTTTACAAATTTTAACTACTTCATCTTTATCAATATTTGGGTTCCCATATCTTATATTTTCCATGATAGTAGTATCAAATAGAAAGATATTTTGGGGAACAACTGAAATAGTTTTTCTTAATGATTTTATTGAAATATCCTGTAAATGTAGGTCATCAAGATATATATTTCCCTTTTCTACATCATATAATCGAGTCAAAAGCTTTACTAATGTTGTTTTTCCTGCACCGGTTGAACCAACTAAAGCAAATATTTCTCCAGCCTCAATTTCTAAATTTAAATCATTAATTACTTTTTCATTTTCATTATAAGCAAAATTTACATCCGAAAAAGTAATTTTTCCTTTAAAATCATCATCTATCATAACAGGATTTTTGCTTTCCTGAATAGTAATCTCTTCAGACATATATTCATATATTCTATCAAGAGCTGCACCAGCAGCCTGATAGGTATTATAAACCTGACTTAAATCTGCCAAAGGAGCGAAAAATCTCCTTACATAGCCCATAAAAGCAACTATCACACCAATAGTAAGTGTTCCCTGTACCACTGCAAAACCACCATAGGCAAGAACAAGTGCTTCTCCAAGTACCTTACTTAATTCCATCACTGGAAAAAGAAGAGCAAAATATGATGCTGCTGCTAAATTTGCTTTTAAATTTTGCCAGCTTAATTTATTAAATTCACCTTCATTCTGTGCCTCTCTATTTAGAGCCTGAACCAATCTTATTCCAGATAAATTTTCTTCAACATCTGCATTTAATTCAGCTAATTTTTCACGCACTTCACTATATGCTTCTCTCATCCTTTTTCCAAGAAATCTTACTGCAAAAAAGATAAAGGGAATTGTTATAAAACTTATAAGAGCCAATCTAAGATCCAATAAAAGCATAATAATTACAATCCCCAGCATAGTAAAGAAATCATTAAGTAAATGAACAAAACCTGCAGAAACTAAATCAGATAAAGCATTAACGTCATGAGTCACTCTGGCCATTATATCTCCAGTATTTCTTTTATTATAAAAATCAATAGAAAGGTCCTGCAAATGATCATAAAGGTCCTCTCTAATTGAACCTACAATTTTTTCTCCAATCCACTTTGATAAATATGTCTGATAATACGAAAATAACCAGTAAACTCCATAAGATATAACCATTAAAAGAAAAATAATATTTAACCCTCTTAAATCACCATTTGCTATAAATCTATCAATAGCAACTTTACTTAGATAAGGACCGGCCAGTGAAGTAAGAGTAACTATTAACATTGAAACAACAGCTAAAATCAACTTCTTAATATGATTTTTTAGATATTTATAAAGAAATTTTAAAGCTCTTTTATCCAGCTTTTCCAGAGAAAAATCTTCGTCATCACCTGAGGAAATACGTCTTCCAAATCCACCTCTCATTATTTATCACCTGCCTGATTGTTATTAGTAGAACTATTATTTTCCAGATTACCATGAACTTCACTATAAAATCCTTCTTTTTGTAATAATTCTTCATGTTTTCCTTTTTCAACTATTTTACCATCTTTAATTACAATTATTTTATCAGCATTTTTAACTGTCCATAATCTATGAGCAATTACAAAAGTTGTTCTGTTTTTTATAACTTCCTGAAGAGCTTTTTGCATTTTTTCTTCTGTCTCTGCATCAATACTTGATGTAGGCTCATCAAGTATTAAAAGTGCTGGATCTGTAAGTAATATTCTGGCCATTGCCAGTCTCTGTTTTTGTCCTCCTGATAAATTAACTCCTCTTTCTCCAATTGGAGTCTCATATCCTAAAGGAAGAGAGGAAACAAAATCATCTATTTGTGCAATCTTTGCAGCTCTTTTTATTTCTTCCATACTTGCCTCAGGCTTACCATAAGAAATATTTTCTTTTACAGATGCAGCAAATAAAAATGTATGTTGTAAAACAATTCCTACCTGTTCTCTGAGACTTTCTAAAGTTACATTTTTGATATCCTGATTATCAATTAATATTTTTCCCTGGTCAGGATCATAAAATCTAGGTAATAAATGGATCAGAGTACTTTTTCCGGCACCGGTTGGACCAACGATAGCCACTGTTTCTCCAGGATTTACTTTTAAATTTATATTTTTAAGCACTTTTTTATTTTTTTCATAAGAAAAACTAATATCTTTATATTCAACTCTTCCATTCACATCTTTTAGTTCAGAAGCTGAAGGCAATTCTTTTACTTCTGATTTTTTATCCATTACTTCAAAAATCCTTTCTGCTGCAGCTGCAGCCTGACTACTAAAATTAATCATCATTCCTGTCTGTCTAACAGGACGTAAAAGCATAGATATATAGCTAATAAATCCGGCTAAAGTTCCTAAAGTTATTGCTTTATTAATAACAAGTCTTCCTCCATACCAGACTACAAGTGATGTACCAAGACCCATCAAAAAATTAACATACGGCATCCAGAAAGCTGATACTTTTGCAGCTTCTAAGTTTATATCAATATATTTTTGATTCTTTTTCTTAAATTTTCTTTTTTCAAATTTTTCTCTTCCAAATAATTTTATAACTTCCATTCCTATAAAATTTTCTCTAACTAAATGAGTAAGTGAAGCAAAACTTTTTCTTACTCTTTTAAACATTGGTCTAACTCTTAGAGCATAAATCCTCATCCCAAATATCATTAAAGGCATTAAAACAATATATAATATTCCCAGGCGATAGTCCCAGATAAACATAATGATTAATATACCTAAAATAGTTAAAATATTTGAAGAGACATAAACACTTACCTTAGCCAGAAAACGTCTGAGTGAATCTGCATCTGAAGTTATTCTGGACATAAGGTCTCCTGTTTTAGCACTATCATAAAAAGAAAAGGATAATTTATTAAGATGTTCATATAATTCAACTCTGATATCATGAATTACATTTTGAGCAATATATTCAGATACATAACTTTTTATAAAATCAAATAATCCTTTAAATAAAGTAACTACAATCATTATTAGGGCAATAATCCATAGTCTTTCAATATTACTTTTCATTATGTAATTATCGATCCCATATCTTATGAGCCAGGGAGGTATTAATCCCATTATTATTGAAAGCAATACTGCTGAAGCAGCTATTATTATTTTTCCTAAATGATTTTTGGCATAACTTCCCAGTCTCTTGAAAGTTTTAATTATTGATATATTTTTTTCATCTTTCACTTTTCTCACCTCTATTTTATATTTAATTAAGTAATCACTAATTTAGATTATAACATACTTAATTAAAAAGTCAAAAAATTGACTGATAACCTAATTATTGTATATACTATTTTCAGAGGTGATAAAAATCATTTACAATAAATCAATAAAAGATATAGGAAAAGAAATTGCCAAAAAAAAAGAAGCTGTCCCTGCTGGAGGAACAACATCTGCTTTAAATGGATATATAGGAGTTTCACTATTAAAGTTAGTTATCGAGGTTAGTAAAAATAATTTTAATAAAAAAGATATAGAATATATAGAAAATATTTTGGTTGAAGCTGAAAACAAATTTTTAAATTTGATGGAAAAAGATATTGAAGTCTATAAAAAAAATAATAAAACACAATTTGAAAACAAAGAAAAGTTGAAAGACTTAATTGAAATACCTCTTGAAATCTTTATAACAGCAACTGAATTGCTCAATTTAAAAAATAAATTAAAGGGAAAAATAAAAAAAACGGTAAAAGCTGATTATGAAGTTGCTTTAGAAAACATTAATACTGCAAAAAAATGTGCTGAAACTATAATTAAAAGTAATTATAGTTTCTTTGATAAAAACTCTGAATTCATTAAAGAGATTAAAAAT
>DATFIM010000175.1 GCA_035270125.1 Halanaerobiales bacterium
TTTAAGTGATACACAATGTGTTACTGCATCATCTGCATATCTTGCCCAATCAATAGCTTGAAATTCTTTTTCCATGTAATCATCAAAAGCGTAGTGTAGAAATAAATTTGCCAATACTGGACTAATTACTCCACCTTGTGGTGTGAATCAGCAAATTATTTTATCATAATTTAACATAAATTTTTCAAATTATATTTATGTTTTTCCTTCTTTTTTCCCCTTTAATTTGATAAAATGTTTTCAAATTATTTTAGGGGAGGGTTTTTTATGCAGATAATACATAATTTCGGTATTTCACCTGAAGAATATTTTTTTAATGGTCAAGATAATGATTTTCCGAAAATTGACAGATGTCCTAAATGTAATGATATTATGATAAAACATGGTTTTTATGAAAGATTTGTTGTTAGTATTTCCCGTAAGACTTACATAATTATTATCAGAAGGTTTAAATGCAAGCATTGTGGTCAAACGGTTTCAATACTACCTTCTTTTTTATTACCACAGTTTCAACGGTCTTTAGAATTTATATTTTACTGTCTGGATCAATATTTTCTTAAAAGAAATTATTCTTTAAAGCACCGTCAGGTTCATTTTTACTGTAGTCGTTTTAAAAAGAACATACCAGGAATCATCTCTTTTTTTAGAGAGAAATCAAATTCTTTTTATGTTGTTGGGAAAAAGATTAATAAAAAAGCCATAAAACTCATTGAAATGATAAAGAGCTGCTCGGCTCATACCTTCTCCCAAAGGTATCACAATCACTTCAATAAAGATTTTATGGCACTTTAATTTTACCATAAAAATTACCTTTTGGGAAGGGTTTTTCAAAACACACTATCTTTCACTGGATAAAGTTATTTTTTTGCTATAAAATGTCATTATTCGGAATGTTAGCCGGCTAGCCTTCCAATAATATTTAAATTTACTAAAAGGAGGCAACTATCATGACCGAAAATGACAGAGAAAAAATAGCTTTATTTCGCTATGGATTAATTTCTCCTATCCTTAATGGACAGGTTAAAAATCAAAAAGAATATTTACAAAAAGAATCTACCAAAGTTCATAATGTACCCTATTATGGCTCCAAAGACTATGTACCTAAAACAATTTATGGTTGGCTTAGAGCTTACCGCAGAGGTGGTTTTGATGCCTTAAAGCCTAAACGCCGCTCTGATCGAGGACGAAGTCGTAAAATTACAGGTCAATTAAAGAACAAACTTTTAAAGTCAAGAGAAAACAATCCCGGAATTTCTGTGAAATTATTTTACGACCAGATGGTGAAAAAAAATGAATTTAGGCCTTCGGAACTTTCCTATTCTACTGTTTACCGTTTTTTTAAAAAGAATGATTTAATTAAAACTGACGTTGAAAAACAACCTGACCGTAGACGTTTTTCTTTTGATATTGTCAATAAAATGTGGCAGGGAGATTTATCCTATGGCCCCTGGCTTAATATTAATGGTAAAAAGAAAAGAAGTTATCTTCTGGCTTTTATTGATGATTATTCCAGGATTGTTCCTTACGGGATGTTCTCACTTACAGAAAAATTCTCTGGACTTAAAAAAGTATTTTCACAGGCCTTGCTACGAAAAGGGATACCTGATCTAGTCTATGTTGACAACGGACAAATATATACCTCAGATAGGCTTCATCTGGCTTGTGCTGAATTGGGTATTACTCTAATTCATACTAAGCCCTACGACGCGGCCAGCAAAGGGAAAATAGAAAGGTTTTTCTCTACTGTTAAAAAAAGGTTTGTTCCTCTTTTAACTAAAGAAGATAAATCATCTCTTAATAATTTAAATCAGGCCTTCTGGCAATGGTTGGAAACAGACTATCACCGTAAAAAACATTCCTCTTTAGATAAAACACCACTTGAAGTATATATGGACCAGATAAGCAAAGTTAAAACCCTTGATAA
This sequence comes from Halanaerobiales bacterium, assembly GCA_035270125.1. NCBI lineage: Bacteria > Bacillati > Bacillota > Clostridia > Halanaerobiales > Halanaerobiales bacterium. Next base: position 1,925 of record DATFIM010000175.1, read on the forward strand.
TCCTGAGATTCTGGAGAAAATATTTCTTAAAAGAGATACCCGCAAGGTAAAACATGATGGTACCATCTCTTTTAAGAAAAAACTTTATCAAGTACCTCCTTCTCTTATTGGTAAAAAAATAGAGATAAGATTTAATCCAGAAACCAAAAAAGAAATATATATCTATGAACAGGGTCAAGAAATTGCTAAAGCAGAACTGGTAAACTTACAAGAAAATGCCTATCTTAAACGAAAGAGACATCTTGATTATCAGAATCTTATTCCTGAAGGGAGCAAAAATTAATGTATAGAACATATTACTCTTTATCCACTCGCCCCTTCAGTAAGGAAATTAAGACCCATAACCTCTTTGAATCTGATAATTTTAAAGAAACTATCTCCAGATTAAATTACCTAAAAACAACTAGAGGTATTGGTGTCATTGTCGGTGAATCAGGCTGTGGAAAAACTTCTGCCTTAAGAGCATTTGCTGATAATCTTAATTCCTCACTTTTTAAAGTCATTTATTCCCCCCATTCTACCGGTTCGGTTATGGATTTTTACAGAAACATAGCTACCGGCTTAGGGGAAAAACCTGTTTTTCGCAAGTCTGCTTTATTTAAACAAATACAGGCTGCTATCAGTAACTATTATGTTGAAAAAAATGTAACTCCGGTTTTTATCATGGATGAAATGCATCTTTCTTCCAATAAATTTTTAAATGAACTCAGTATTCTTTTTAATTTCTCCATGGATTCTAAAAATCCTTTTGTTTTGATTTTATCAGGTTTATCCTTTTTTCTGGATAAATTGAATTTAAATCAAAATCAATCCCTGACACAAAGAGTGGTGATGAAATATCATATGATTCCTTTAACTAAAGATGAGGTGGAAAAATATATTGAACATCATCTGCAATTAGCTGGCAGTAATAATGCTATATTTACTCCTGGAGCCATTGAAGCTATTACTTCTAATTCCAGGGGGCTACCCCGGCTAGTAAACTCTTTAGCCACCAATTCACTGCTTATTGGCTGTCAGATGAAAGCTGACAGCATCAATGAAGAAGTCGTTTTTAAAGCCAGCGAGGAGGTGGGGCTTTGATGAAAAAAGGAAAATTAAAATATTACCCGAAATATGGGCATTGGAAAATCGTAGATAAAAAGTGTACACTACATGATCCAGACCCCTTTTATACCTCTATAGCAATTAAATTATATGGAATGTATATAAATTGTATCATCTCTTACATTACAGAAAACATTATAAAAAAACCTGGCTGGTACGTTCAATTTCTAGATGCCACTTTTGCTCTTGATAAATCACAAACCTATGAAATCGAGTATAATATTGACGAGGATTTACTTTGTCCTTTCTAAAAAATTAATGGGTATTCTTTTATGAGGATACCCTTTTTCTTTTTCTGATAAGGAAAAATAATTTGATTAAAAACAAATATAGTTAATTTATTTTGAAAAATTACCATATTAAATCGGTATATTTATGATAAAATAATGTGAAAAATTAAGTAATTTTAATTTGCAAGTTCACAGCTGAACCTGGTATGATTTTCTTATCGTCTTTATCGGGCAGCTCAACGATTACTTCATCTATTGTTTTTCGGCCTGTGAGCAGATCGAAAAACTTGCTGTCATCCTTCTGGCTGAGATTGATGTCAGTCAGATCAGTCTGTAAATCGAGATCCAGCATGACCACCGAGTAGTCGGCATTGGCTAGTTCCTCTGCTATGACTGTGGTCAGAATTGTCTTTCCGATACCGCCCTTTCGGTTAGAGATACTTATTGCTTTTAGCTCGAGTGTGCTTTCAGCTTTAGTTGTTATTATCTGTTTAGGCACTTTAGTTTCCTCCTCTCTCTACGTAAACAGTTTACGTCTACGTTTACTTTATTATTTTGTTAGTAGAGATTGGAGAAGGAGCTGCTGTTGGAAAGAGTTTAAAAGCTTTGGTGAATGTTGAAGGAGCAGTAGTTTGGGAAGGTTTTCTATTCTGTAGGCATGAAAAAAATCCCGCCGGCCACCTGGGAAAGATGACTGACGGGACTTCTAGGTCTTTCTTTATTTCTTTTTACCGCTTCATTTTGGTAGACAATTGCTGTATTTGTTTTCTCTATTTCAGCTTGTTTTATTGAAGTGAATCATTTTTCAACTTCATATTAATACTGATACCTATACCAAATAGTATCCAAAACACTGGTGCTACTGAAACAACACTATCATTGAATAAACCTGCTACTGCATATCCTATCACTGCAGCTAAAATACCTACTCCAACTTTAGTATAAAAATCATCATAGTTTCTTTTCCAATAGATTTTTATACTCTGATAGATATATATAGCAAGCATTGACATTATAGCAAGCATTGAAACTATCCCTGTGTTAACACCCATCTGAAGATACATATTATGTGGTTTATCAACTATTTTATTGGCTACACCAAATGCTTTAAGCTTACCAACAAAATCATTCTGAGGAAATACTATTGCATAGACATCTACCCCATCTCCCAGAAAGAAGTTATCTTTAAGCAGTGGTATTGTTCTTGACCAGATATAGCCTCTAGATGACCCGAGACGCTCCTTGCCTTCAAAACCCCAGCTTTCTATTTCTTCTATTTTATAGGCCTGACTGTTATGACCTACTATATAGAAT
>DATFIM010000176.1 GCA_035270125.1 Halanaerobiales bacterium
TTTTAGAAGCTGATGATCCAGATAAAGACATTTATTTATATATAAATAGTCCAGGTGGTTCTGTAACAGCTGCTCTGGCAATGTATGATACTATTCAGTATATCAAGCCTGATGTAGTTACTATAGGTATGGGACAGGCTGCAAGTGCTGGTGCTTTACTACTTGCTGCTGGAGCTAAAGGTAAACGTTATGGTTTGCCTTATTCTAGAGTAATGATTCATCAGCCTGCTGGTGGAGTTCAGGGAAAAGCAACAGAAGCTGAAGTTCACATTAAAGAGTTAATGAGAATCAGAGAAACTTTAAATGAACTTTTAAGTAAACATACAGGTCAGTCTAAAGAAAAGATTGCTGCTGATGTAGAAAAAGATTATTTTATGACTGCTGAACAGGCTGTTGACTATGGTATTATTGATGAAGTAATTTCTAGAAATGACCTTCAGAAAAAGAAGGCCGAAAATAAAAAAGAAGATAAGGAGTAACTCTCTCTAAGAGGTGATATAATGTTCAAGTTTGGCGATGAAAAAGGACAATTGAAATGTTCATTTTGTGGTAAATCACAGGATCAGGTAAAAAAATTAGTAGCTGGACCTGGGGTATACATTTGTGATGAGTGTATAGAATTATGTAATGAAATTATAGAAGAAGAATTAAATGATGACTTAGAATTTACCTTACAAAGTATTCCAAAACCAAAAGAGATAAAAGATATACTAGACCAATATGTTATTGGACAGGAAAGAGCTAAAAAGACTTTATCTGTAGCAGTTTATAATCATTATAAACGTGTAAATTCTGATATGAAAATTGATGATGTTGAACTACAAAAAAGTAATATCATGTTAGTTGGACCTACTGGTTGTGGTAAAACATTAATGGCTCAAACCTTAGCTAGAATACTTGATGTTCCTTTTGCTATAACAGATGCTACTTCTCTTACAGAAGCTGGTTATGTAGGTGAAGATGTAGAAAATATTCTTTTAAAATTAATACAGGCAGCTGATTATGATGTTGAAAAAGCTGAAAAAGGTATAATATATATTGATGAGATTGATAAAATTGCTAGAAAATCAGAAAATCCATCAATTACTCGTGATGTATCTGGAGAAGGTGTACAACAGGCTCTTCTAAAAATACTTGAAGGAACTGTTGCCAGTGTACCACCTCAGGGTGGAAGAAAACATCCTCATCAGGAGTTTATACAAATTGATACTACTAATATTTTATTTATAGCTGGTGGAGCATATGATGGACTTGATAAAGTAATTAAAAATAGAATTGATAGTAAAGTAATGGGCTTTGGTGCTGATATTCAAACTAAAGAAGAAAGTGCAAATATAGGAGATACTTTAAAACATATTCTTCCACAGGACCTATTACACTATGGTCTTATTCCTGAGTTTATAGGAAGAATGCCTGTAATTGCTACTTTAGATCAGCTTGAAGTTGAAGATTTAGTTGAAATTCTTACTGAACCTAGAAATGCTCTTGTAAAACAATATGAGAAGTTCTTTGAAATGGATGATGTCGAGCTAGAATTTACTCATGAAGCTCTAAAAGCTATTTCAGAAAAAGCATTATCTAGAGGTACAGGTGCTCGTGGACTTAGAGCAGTTGTTGAAGAATCAATACTAGATATAATGTATGATCTTCCTTCAGATAGTGATATTACTAAATGTGTTATTACTGAAGAAGTAATAAAAGATGGGAAAGATCCAGATTTAATTAGAATAAATGAACAAGAAGAATCTGCTTAGATTGAAATAATTTTGATGGAGGAATGGTAGGGTAATAGCACCTCACTTATGAGGTGTTATTATCCCTTTTCTTTATTATGAAGGATTAAAATTAGTTACCAAGAATTATTTATTTAGAGAGGTGTTTAATATGCCAAAAGACATAGATTTTGAAGATATTGAAATAAAAGAAGAACAGGATATAGATTTGGATGATGAACTTGAATTGCCATTACTGGCATCAAGAGGAATAGTAGTATTTCCTAATATGGTAATACCACTTTTAGTTGGTAGAGATAAATCAATTGAAGCAATAGAAGAAGCTATGATGAGAGATAAGAAAATATTTATTGCTTCTCAAAAGAAAGAAGAGATTGAAGACCCTGATGAAGATGATATTTATAGGGTTGGTACTATTGCTGAAGTAAAACAATTAATAAAACTTCCTAATGGGATGATTAAAGTTATAGTAGAAGGTCTAAAAAGGGCTGAAATACTTGAATATTTAAGTAAAGAAGAATATTTTTCTGTTCATGCAAATGTATTTAATGATCTGGAAAAAGAAGTTGATAATGAATTAAAAGCTTTGATGAGAACAGTAGTAAATGATTTTCAGGAATATATTAAATATAATAAAAATTTACCTGCTGAAATAATGATGACAGTAACAAATATAGAAAAAGCTGGTAGACTTGCAGATATTATATCTTCCCATATGGAACTTAAGTTTAAGCAGGAACAAAAATTATTGGAATCAATAGATGTAGAAGAAAGATTGGAAAAATTACTGGAAATTTTAAAAGATGAAATAGAAATTTTACAGATTGAACAGCAATTAAATAAAAAAGTAAGAAAACAGGTTGAAAAAACCCAGAAAGAGTATTATTTAAAGGAAAAAATGAAAGCAATAAAAAATGAACTTGGTGATGGAGAAGAAAATAGTGAAATAAAAAAATATAAGGAAAAAATGGAAGAAATTAATCTTCCAGAAGTTGTAGAAGAAAAATTAAGTGAAGAAATCGAAAAATTAGCGAAAACTCCTAATATGTCACCAGAAGCTACAGTTATTAGAAATTATCTTGATTGTGTTTTAGATTTACCCTGGGATCAGGAAAAAGATGATAAAATTGATCTTAGTGAAGCAGAAGATATTTTAAATGAAGACCACTATGGCCTGGAAGATGTAAAAGAAAGAATACTGGAATTTTTAGCTGTTAAAAAAATAGCAAGTAAGAAAAAAAGTCCTATTTTATGTCTGGTAGGTGCTCCGGGAGTAGGTAAAACTTCATTAGGTAAATCTGTAGCTAGAGCCCTAAATAGAGATTTTGTTAGATTATCTTTAGGTGGAGTTAGAGATGAAGCCGAGATAAAAGGGCACAGAAGAACCTATATTGGATCCAGACCGGGTAGAATTATTAATGCAATGAGAGATGCCGGTAGTAAAAATCCAGTATTTTTACTTGATGAAGTTGATAAAATGTCTGCTGATTTTAGAGGAGATCCAGCTTCTGCACTTCTTGAAGTATTGGACCCTGAACAAAATACTGATTTTTCTGATCATTATCTAGAATTACCTTTTGATCTATCTCAGGTTTTATTTATTACAACTGCAAATGTAACCCAGACTATTCCTGCACCACTACTGGATAGAATGGAACTAATTCAGCTTCCTGGCTACACAGAACACGAAAAAACTAAAATAGCTCAAAATTATCTAATTCCTAGAATTATTGATGAACATGGACTTTCTGAAGACCAAATAAATATTTCTGAAAATGCAGTAGCAAAAATAATTCAAAATTATACCAGAGAAGCAGGAGTTAGAGATCTGGAAAGAAAAATTTCTGCTATTACGCGAAAGGTAAGTAAAGAAATTATCGAAGGAAGAGATAAAACTGCTCGTATCTCAACCAGAAGTTTAGAGAAATATTTAGGAGTTCCTAAATACAAAAACAAGGAAAGTGAAAAAGAAAATAGAATTGGGGTTGCTACTGGTATGGCCTATAATCAGGCCGGTGGCGATATTTTAGATATAGAGGTTGCTGTTTTACCTGGTAAAGGTGAATTAACTTTAACAGGTTCTTTAGGAGATGTAATGCAGGAATCTGCTAGAGCGGCTTTAAGTTATATTCGATCAAAAAATAAGGAACTTAATTTACCTGATGATTTTCATAAAGAAAATGATATACACATTCATGTTCCTCAAGGAGCAGTTCCTAAAGATGGTCCTTCAGCAGGAATAACTATTGCTCTGGCTGTTGCTTCAGCTTTAACTGAAAGACCGATAAGAGGAGATTATGCAATGACAGGTGAAATTAGTTTAAGAGGTAGAGTTTTAGCTGTAGGTGGAATAAAAACAAAAATTCTAGCTGCCAGAAGAGCTGGTATAACTAATATAATTTTACCTGAAAAAAACGAAAAAAATCTAAAAGAAATACCTGATAGAGTAAAAAAGGATATTAATATTGAATTTGTAGATCATATGGATGATGTTTTAGAATTGATTCTTCTGGAGGGCAGTAAAGATGAAAATAAATAATCCAGAATTTGTAATTAGTGCTTATGGATATGAAGATTATCCTGACCATAATAAAGCAGAGATAGCATTTGCCGGCAGATCTAATGTCGGCAAATCATCTCTTATTAATATGTTAGTAAGAAGGAATAAGTTAGCAAGAACCAGTTCAACACCTGGAAGAACACAAAGTATCAATTTTTATAATATTGATAGAAAATTTTATTTTGTTGATTTACCAGGTTATGGTTTTGCAAAAGTTCCTAAAAACGTAAAAGATGAATGGGGAGAATTAATAAATGATTATTTATATCACCGTGATAATTTAGAAGGGATTGTAATGATTGTTGATTCTCGTCATAAACCTACATCTGATGATAAACAAATGCTTAAATGGATTCGATCTTTTGATATTCCATTTATAATTGCTGCTACAAAAGCTGATAAATTGACTAATAATAAAAAGAAAAAACAGGAAAAATTAATTAAAAATGAATTAAATTTATCTGAAAATGATAATTTTTGTCTTGTTTCTGCTAAAACCCAGGAAGGCAAAAATAAATTATTTTCTTTTATTGGAAAGGTAAGTGGTCAGTTCAAATAATTATTTAATAATTTCAGGAGAAGGTGTTTATTATGGATGATAAAGCTTATACTAAATCATTTGCAAGCATTTACGATCAAGTTATGGATAATGTACCTTATGATTATTGGTATAAATATCTAATAGATATCCTGGATTATTATAATAAAAAACCACAAAAAGTTATTGATCTGGCCTGTGGAACTGGGAATATGACTTACCGCTTTGCTGAAAGAAATGCTTGGGATCTTTATGGTGTTGATATATCTCAAGAGATGTTGGAGATAGCAAGACAAAAGGAAAATAAAAAAGATGTTAATGTAAAATTTTATCAAAAGGATTTACGCAACTTTTCTCCTGATCAAAAATTCGATTTAGCTTTTTCTCTTTTTGATAGTTTAAATTATATTTTAGAATATAAAGATTTAAAGAAAATATTTGATAATACCTATAATTTTTTAAAAAGTGATGGTTTTTTTATTTTTGATATGAATACTATAAAAAGATTAATGAATATTAATTCTGGTACTATGCTTTTAAAAGGTGAAAATTATTCCTGTTTTTGGCAGGATATCATAGATAAAGAAAACAGGATATGGAAAGTTAAATTAAAAATATATTTTGGCGAAAATAGAGTAAATTATTATGAAGAAGTTCATAAAGAAACTTCTTATCCTATCCAGGATATTATTGCTGCTCTTAAATGGGCTGGATTTAGTGAAGTTGAAGTTTTTAGTGCTTATACCTTTAATAAAGCAAAAGAAAGTGACAATAGAGTTTATTTTGTAGCCTCAAAAGGATTACTAAAAAAAAATAATAAATTGCTCAATCAACTGAGTAAGAAATTTAAGTGGAATATAATTAAGACATTTATTTTATAATAAAAATATTTCATTAAAAAAGGCAGTATCATTTTTAGATACTGCCTTTTACTATATTTACATATACTACATATTCTTATTTGTTATTTAGTATCTACAACTTTTTGTAGATCTTCATCTTTATTTTTAGGACGGTTCCAGATCATCTTTTTAAGCCAGGGTAAGATGTAATAGTCAAGACCAAATGTACGTCCTGAACCAATTAACGCTATTGAACCAAATAGGAACCAGTATAAAGGACTTACATGACCTGGGAAATCACTGGAATAGTGAGGATATTGACCTGCTAATAAAAAGTTAATTGACATTCCAGCTGATCCTAAGGCGCCTAGAGTTGTAAATATACCAAATAAAAGAGATACTCCCATACCAAGCATACCTAATACAACTAAATACTGAAACAATAATGGGAATTGAAAAACCGTATTTTCAGTAATGGTTACATACCAACCAACTGCATAATCACCAATAGGAGAGGCAGTAGATCCGGATACTAAATAATCACCTGATGCTAACCAACCATCTCTTATTTTCGTATAAGCTTCATAGATCCAAATTCCACCTGTAAATATTCTAAGTAAAACCACCCAGAGAGCTCTTTTCGAAACACTTAAGTGATCAAATAGCTGGGCTACAAGGCCTTTTTTGGAACCCTGTTCTTCTAAATAATTTGAAATGAAATTAAATCCTTCTTTAATTCCACCAAGCTCAATTCTATAATACATATTTACCATATGCTTCATTAAGAGAGCAGGAACACCTTTTAGCGACATTCCCATAACTTCTGCTACTGCATATTTACTACCAATAGAAACCATAATACCATGGAAATTAGGTTCAAACTCTTCTTTTTCCTGACCTTTTATATCTGCTGCTATATTTTTAGCCGCACATTCACCTGTTTGCATTGCAGCTTCAACTAAAGCAGGTAGGATATCATCATCACCATTTTTCCAGGGAGCAGCTGCATTATCTCCTACTGCATAAACCTCAGGATGATTTTCAGTTTGTAAATATTCATTTACTTTTACTCTTTTCCCTCGACTTGTTTCAAGTCCTGATTTTTGAGTGAATTCAGAAGACTCTACTCCACAGGCCCAGATAATAGTATTAGCTTCAATTATTTCCCCATTTTGTAATTCCAGTTTGTTTTCTGATATTTCAGTTACAAAATCACCAGTTTTAATACGTACATCATTTTTCTTAAGATATTTTTTGGCTTTTTTAATGGATTTTTTATCAAGACTGGGCAATATGTCGTCAAGCCCCTCTACATTGTAGAGCTCAACTTCACTTCTGGCAATATCATATTTTTTGGCAAATTCATCAACCCAATCGATTAATTCTCCTACCATTTCTACACCGGTGAAGCCACCACCACAGACTACAAAACTTAGTAATTTCTTTCTTTCTATGGGGTTATCAGTTATTCTTGCTTCCTGAAATGACTTTTCAACCTGTTCTTTAATCTCTAATGAATCCTCAATAGACCATAAAGTTAAAGTGTGTTCCTCCACTCCTTTAACACCACAATCACTAGGTTTACTTCCAGTACCCATTATTAAATAGTCATAATCATAGTGATGTTCATCTGATTTCAATTTTTTATTGTCCAAATCAATATCATTAATATCATCTTTAATTAAGTTTACTTTAGTAGAAGAGAAGATTTTATCTAAATCAACTTTTACAGCATCATCTTCTATTCTATTACCGGCAACTTCATGAATTTCTGTTAATAAAGTATGATATGGATTTTTATCAATAAGGGTAATAGTTACTTCATCATTTTTTTTGAAAATTTTGTGTAATTTTTTGCCGGCTGCAACCCCTCCATAACCGGCTCCAAGGATAACAATATTTTTACTCAATTAGATCCCTCCTAAATATAATTTAATTAAATATTGTGTATTTTTTATCAAAAGAATTTAAAAAAAGTTTATTTAATTAACAAAAAGAAGTTAATTAAATTCTCGAGTAATTAACTCTACATTTTTATTATAGCATATTTAAATAAAAAAGCAAGATTAAATCTTTCGTTTGCTTTTTATTGTGAAATATTTTATAATAAATGTAAGTTGAAATGACAGATATTCTTTTTAAAAAAACTTTTATGAACATTTGATATTAACGTTTGTTTAAAGTTAATTTTTTTTGAAAAATTATTTATTTTTTTAAGAGAAAGTAGAGTGTTTTGCTTATATTTTTAATTATTTTTGTCAGTTGAGATAATTTTATTGCTATTTAGTTGAAATAGAAATAAAAAATGATAAAATAATTTATAAAGAAATTTAGATGTTACTAAAAAAGGGTGAAATTAATGTTTAAAAAAAGAAATATAATTTTATTTGTTATCATTATAACATTATCAATAACAATAGTTGGTTGTCAATCAAGTGAAAAAGATAAAACTAACATAAATTCGGGAAATAACATCACAAAAGAAAAAAGCAGTGAATTTTTGATGGATACCAAAGTTGATATGCAGGTTTATGGTGAAAAAGCTCAGGAAGTTATAAATAATTCTTTTGTAAGAATGAGAGAAATTGAAAATGAAATGAGTAAAAATATTAAAAAAAGTGAAATTAGTAAAATAAATAATAATGCTGCTAATCAGTGGGTAAGAGTTTCTAAAGATACCTTTAAAGTAATAGAAAAAGCTTTAGAATATGCGAGATTGACTAATGGTAGATTTGATCCTACAATTGGGCCTTTAGTTGAACTTTGGGGTATAGGCACAAGTGAAGCCAGGATACCTTCTGCCGGTGAAATTGAAAAAACTAAGAAATTAGTGAATTATAAAAATCTAAAATTAAATAAAGAAGATAATAGTATCAAATTTGAAAAAGAAAATATGAAAATTGATTTAGGTGGAATTGCCAAAGGTTATGCTGCTGATGAAGTAAGAAATATAGTAAAAAATGCAGGAATAGGAAGTGCTTATGTAAACTTAGGGGGGAATGTTCTAGTAATTGGTGGTAAAGAAGATGGTACTCCCTGGAAAATTGGTATACAGGATCCCCGGGAGGCTAGAGGTTCGGTAATGGCCAGTCTGGAAATAAGGGACAAGACTGTTGTTACATCCGGTAATTATGAAAGATATTTTAGAAAAGATGGAGTTCTATATCATCATATTTTAAATCCTGAAACTGGCAAACCAAGCAGAAATGAACTTCTTAGTGTAAGCATTATTTCTAAAGATTCCTTTGAAGCAGATGTGCTTTCTACCAGTGCTTTTATACTTGGAAGGAAAGAAGCATATGATTTCATTAAACATAGAGAAGGTATTGAAGCAATTTTTGTAACTAAAAATAATAATGTGTATTTGACACCAGGCTTAAAAGGGAAAGTAGAAATATTAGATTCTGACTTTAAGTTAACAGAAGGTGATTAATTGTGTGGAAAAACAAAAAATATAAAGACATTAAAAATAAAGTGGATGAAAGAATTTTAAAAATAACAGCAAATAAAAATGAAATAATCCAGGAGGCAGTTACTGATTTAGTAAATGCTGGTGGTAAGAGACTCCGACCAATTCTAGTTATACTGGCTTCACGTTTTGGAGAAATTGAAGATGAAAAAGTTTATAATATTGCAGCCGGAATAGAAATAATTCATATGTCAACTTTAATTCATGATGATATTATAGATGAAGCTGATTTAAGACGAGGAGAAAAAACTACTCATAAAAGATTTGGGAAGAAAATGGCTGTCTTTATTGGAGATTATTTGATATCAAGAACTTTAGATATTTTTGAAGATAATTTATCAAAAAAATCACGAAAAAAACTTAATAAAGTTGTAAGTTTGATTTGTGAAGGTGAAATAAAACAATTTCAAAATAAAAATAATATAGAAATAAGTACTTTAGATTATTTTAGAAGAATAAGAAAGAAAACAGCTTTACTTTTTGGATTAAGTATGTATATAGGTGCATATGAAAGTGGAATAAGAGGAAAAAAATTTAATCATCTTTATAATTTTGCGATAGAAATGGGGATGGCATTTCAAATTGAAGATGATTTATTAGATTTTCAGGGAAAAGAAGATATTACTGGAAAAAATGTAGGTAAAGATTTAGAAAGTGGTATTTATACTCTTCCGGTTGTTTTACTTTTAAACAATAAAAAGACAAAAGAAAAGACAAAAGAAATTTTAAGAAATGAAAATAAAGTAATAGCTAGAAAAAAAATAATTGAACTTATTAACAAGTATGATATGATAGGGGAGAGTAGATCAATTGCTGAAAAATTTGTTAAAAAGGCAAAAAATAATTTAAAAGAACTTCCAGATAATAAAACTAGAAAGTTTATATTAAAAATTATGGAAAGACAGATTGATAGACGTTATTAAAAGTTGAGAAAATTAAAATTATCAATTTTTATTTTAGGCTCACCAAAATTTATTCAATTTGGTGAGCTTTTTCTATGTTTTTTTAACTGATAAAATGTAAAAATATTAAGAAAATTAAAGGAATTATAAATTATATGTTGAATTATATTCATATTATCTAATAATAATTTAAATAATAATAAATAGAAAAGTAATTGAAAGATTACTTTTTGAAATTTTGAATATTTTAAATTTAAGGACTTGATTTATTATTTAAAAACATAATTTAAGGGGGGGATATTTTTGCTTAAAATTATTAAGGAACAGTCAAAATTGGTATTGTTTTTGTCAAGTGTTTTATTAGTAGGTTTAATTCTGTCAGGTTGTGATAGTGGTAGTCTATTAAATGATGAGTATACTTTAACTATTAATGTAGAAGGAGAAGGAACAGTTGACCCAGCAGCAGGAAAACATGATTTTGAAGAAGGAACACTTATTGTATTAGAAATAACTCCAGATAAGGACTATAAATTTAAAGAATGGTCTGGAGATAATAGTGATGAGGTTGTATATGATAAAAAAGATGACAAATATAATTTGTTGATGAATTCAGATAAAGAAATTATAGCTGTTTTTACAGATATAGGAAATACAGATTTTAAAATAATCACTGCCATAGAAGAATTAGAAGAAATAACTGTTGAATATGGTACATTATTTAAAGATTTAAATCTTCCAGAAACAGTAGAAGTCACTTTAGATGATGATAGTAAAGAAAATATTTCAGTAACCTGGAGTGAAGATGATTATAATAGTAAAAAAGTACAAAAACAAAGTATTACAGGTGAACTTACTGATCTACCAAATAATATAACTAACCCTTATAATTTAACTGTTTCAGCAAATGTTGTTCAAGAAGATAACACAAGTCCAGTAGATGTTAATCCTGAAATGGTAGCAGTGCCAGCAGGAACAGCTGCAAATGGAACTACTTCAATAAGTTATAATATAGAAGTAGGTAAATATGAAGTAACTCACGCCGAATATATCGTTTTTTTAAATAATGCAGGAGTAGCTTCAGATGGTAGTTATGAAGGAGAAGAAGTAATAGATATGGATGATAATGCCTGTGCAATAGGCTATTCTGGAAACTTCTATTTTGAAGGTAATAATTATGCAGAAAGTGAAGATAATCCATTGATAGAAGTAACCTGGTATGGAGCTGTAGCTTATTGTAATTGGTTAAGTGAACAAGAGGGATTGACTCCAGCTTATAATTTAAGCAATTGGGAGTTAACAGATGATCCTCAAAACTTAGAAGGTTACAGATTGGCAACAGAAATAGAATGGGAGTATACAGCTCGTGGTGGTAAAGATGGAAGTCCAACAATTTATTCTGGTAGTGATAATGTAGATGAGGTGGCCTGGTATGAAGATAATTCGGGAGATAAAACACATATAGTAGGAGAAAAAGAGGCCAATGAACTCGGTATATTTGATATGTCAGGTAATGTGTTTGAATGGACTAACACCCTTGATGGTTCTAAGCGAGTTTATCGTGGTGGTAGTTGGTACTACAATGCATACAATTGTAGAGTTAGCCGTACTGTTAGTAACAGTCCATATTATAGTAGTACCAGTATCGGTTTTCGCCTGACCAAGACAAATTAATAGTTTTATAGTTTATTAAAATATACTTTATAGAATATTATACAATAATTTTACTGATTAAGATAAGAAAATAGGAGCATTGGATAATTAAATGCACACAGTAAAAATAAATTAGACACATACCAGCGCCTTTTATATAATGTTATCAACCACAATAACAAAAGGAGGCGCCGAATATGTGTCTAAACAATTATACCACAAAAAACAAAAAAGGAAAACACCTAATCTGGGAAGATAGAAAAATTATTGAACATTTATTTAATATTCAAGACAAATCCAAAAAAGAAATAGCAAAGGTAAAGTTAAGCTATTAAATTCTGATTATTCAACTAGAGATGAATATGTAGCTCAAAGAGCTCAAGAAGTATATGATAGAAATGCTACAGCAAAAGGACCTAAAATAAAAATAGCGAAAGATCATGAACTGGCAGACTTTATAGAGGAAAAAATAAAAGAGGAGAAATGGTCTCCAGAGGTAATAGCTAATAAAATAAAAGAAAAAGATAGATTTGATATTGATCTACATTATAAAACAATTTATAACTATATTGAT
>DATFIM010000177.1 GCA_035270125.1 Halanaerobiales bacterium
AGATTTGTTTGTTCAAAGGAATGTACTGCTGCTGATGAATTTAAAAAAGCTATACTTAAATCTAGAGATAGAGATGCAGTTGTAACCGGTCGTTCTACCGGTCATCCAGTCCGAAATTTAAAAAATAAATTGACTCGTAAACTTGATAAATTAGAAAATAAAGGAGCTTCAAAAGAAAAAATAGAAGAATTAGGCAGTGGAAAGTTAAGACTGGCAGCCAGAGAAGGTGATATTGAAAATGGTAGTGTAATGGCTGGACAGATTTCTGGGATGATAAATGAGATTTTACCTGTATCAGATATTATTAATAATATTATAAAAGAAACTGAAGAAGTTATGTTAAATAACTGTGATAATATTGTAGGAGGAAATGATAATGACTAAGAAAATTGCTTTTTTATTTCCCGGTCAGGGAGCTCAGGAAGTTGGAATGGGAAAAGAATTTATTGAGAATTATAAGGAAGCTAAAGAAATAAAAGAAGTTGCAGATAAGGAATTAGGTTTGGATTTAAGTTCAATTTATGTTAATGGTCCAAAAGAAGATTTAGATCATACCACAAATACTCAGCCAGCGATATTTACTGTGAGTATGATGGCTGATAAATTACTTCGTTCTAAAGGAATAGAACCTGTAATGACTGCTGGTCACAGTTTGGGTGAATATAGTGCCCTTACTTCTGCAGGAGTTTTTGAATTTGAAGATGCTGTTAAATTGGTAAGAAAACGTGGTGAATTTATGAATAATGCTTTACCTGCTGGTAAAGGTGGAATGGCAGCTATTATTAAATTAAAGCCTGAAAAAATAGAAGAAATTTGTCAAAAAGTAGATGGGATCTGTGAAATAGCTAATTATAATTCTCCTCTACAGATTGTTATTTCTGGAGAAAAAGATGCTATTAAAGAGGCAGTTAAGTTAGCTAAAGATGCAGGTGCTCTAAAAGCTATTGAACTCGATGTTAGTGGTCCTTTTCATTCTTCATTAATGAAAGATGCTAGAGACAAACTGGCTGCTGAAATTAATAATCTAAAATTAAACAAACCTAATATACCTATTGTAACTAATGTATCTGCTGATTTTGCAGAGAATTTAGATAAAATCAAAGAACAACTTTTAGCTCAGTTAACCAGTAGTGTTTGTTGGGAAGAGAGTATGAAAACAATGATTGATGCTGGGGTTGATGTGTTTGTAGAAGTTGGCCCGGGGACAATACTTAAGGGTTTGATGAAAAGAATTGATAGATCAGCAAAAGTTTATAATGTCTCTGATAAAGACAGCCTGGAAAAGACTATAGCTAATTTAGAGGATTAAAAAGATATTACCCTAAATTGTTTTTAAATAGTGTTATTTATGTTATAATTGGAAAGGTAAATATAAATAAGGAGGAATTTTTCTGTGAGTAATGATGATTTGACTGATAAAGTTGCTGTGATTACTGGAAGTTCAAGAGGTATAGGTGCTTCTATTGCTTTGAAGATGGCCCGGGATGGAGCTAATATTGTTCTAAATTATCACTCTGACAGCAGCAAAAAATATATAGACGATTTAATTGAAAAAATAAAAGGTTTTAATAGGGAAGTCATTGCTATTCAAGCAGATGTTTCTAAAATGGATGAAGCAAAAAAACTAATAAATGAAGCTTTAGATAAATTTTCTAAAATAGATATCTTAGTTAATAATGCTGGTATAAATAGTGATAACTTATTATTAAGAATGTCTGAAGATGATTGGGATAAAGTAATGGATGTTAATTTAAAAGGAGTTTTTAATTGTACTAAAACTGCAATAAAAAGTATGATGAAAAAGAGACAGGGTAAAATTATTAATTTAACTTCAGTAGTAGGAATTAAAGGTAATGCCGGTCAGTCAAATTATTCAGCTTCAAAAGCAGGGGTAATTGGTTTCACTAAATCTATAGCTAGAGAACTCGCTGGTAGAAATATTACTGCAAATGCAGTAGCTCCTGGTTTTATAACCACAGATATGACTGATGATATTCCTGAAGATGCAAAAAAAGAATTAATGAATGAAATACCATTATCTCGTTTGGGTAAGGGTGAAGATGTAGCAGAATTAGTTTCATTTCTTGCTTCAGATCGTTCAGACTACATAACAGGTCAGGTCATAAACGTAGACGGCGGAATGGCTATGTAATTATCGTGAGGCGGACTCGATGTCCGTCATAATAAATCGACCTTGCGTTATTTAAATGAAGACTTATTGAGGTGGGTTCGATACCCATCATAATAAATCGACC